>NZ_SMLD01000108.1:0-31932 GCF_004352805.1 Nonomuraea mesophila | reverse complement strand
CCCCCTAGCCACGCGCCCATGCCAGCACAACCCCACACACGTGACGCATACGTGAGCACAACGCAACACAAAGCGACTCAATGAGCCGTACAGCACCAACACCACGTTCCCGCAGGCCAGACCACCCCCAGGGCCACACCCAGGGGGCACCCCAGCCACGTAACCGCAGGTCGACGGCGACCCGCGCGCCAAGCTCCTTTTTTCTCCCCCCGCCTGCCCCCGTACCGGTACGGAGATGACCATGAAGCTCGACGGACGCCACCCGAGCACCGTCGCGATCGCGCGGTGGTTCGAGTACGAGCACCTGCCGTTGCACCTGCAAGACATCAGTGAGGACTGTCACGATCTTGCGGTCGCGATGATCGAAGCTTTGCCCGATGACCCCGAGCTCGTCGCGGGTCTGCGAAAGCTGCTCGAGGCGAAAGACGCATTCGTGCGGGCGGCGGTCGCCGCACACAGGCAGGAGTGAACCGTGCCCCCACGACGTCGGAAGCTCGCCGCCGTATCCGACCCGCCCGCCCGCGACCGCGCGCCAGACCTGCGTGACGCCGTGCGCGCCGCACTCGACGGCATGACGTGGCTCGACCCGTCCGATCAGGCCATGCGAGCGCTCGCGCTACGGCAGGCCGAGGAGATCGAGAAAGCGGTCGACCGCGCGGCCGAGCTCGACGAGCTGCGGCGCGAACTCGCCGGCGACATGGCCGCGCTCAAGCGGCTACAGAAGCTCGAGGCCATGTGCGAGATCACGAAAACCGTGGGGTGGCTCGGGCCGCAGTTGCAGGGCGTGTTGCGCGACCTCGGCGGCACGCCGGCCGCGCGTAAGGCGATGCAGGGTGACAAGCCGATCGGGGGGCGTCTTGCACAGCTACGCGCGAACGCCGCTGCTCGGGAGGACGACGCCTAGGATCTGGGCCCGGCCGCTCGTGACGGGGCGGCCGGGGCCGTGCGGGTGCGGGTGCGCGCTCACCCCGGCGACGTCGCTCGGGTTCTCCGCGGTCGACTTCGCCACGGTGCCCGGCATCCGGCCGTTGCCGTGGCAGCGGTGGCTACTCATTCACGCGCTCGAGCTGCGGCCGGACGGCCGTTTCCGGTTCCGTACCGTGATCGTGCTCGTGGCGCGGCAGAACGGCAAGACGACAATTGTCGAGGTCAAGAACCTTTGGAAGATGTTCGTTCTCGGCGTGCCGCTCGTGATCGGCACCGCGCAGAACCTCGACATCTCCGAGGAATCGTGGGACAAGGCCGTTGAGATCGTCGAGGCGACGCCCGAGCTCGCCGCCGAGGTCGAGCACGTCGACCGCACGAACGGGAAAAAGGCGCTGCGGCTCGCGAACGGGTCACGCTGGAAAATCGCCGCGGCGTCGCGTAAGGGCGGCCGTGGCCTGTCCGGCGATGACGTGAACCTCGACGAGCTGCGCGAGCACCAGACATGGGACTCGTGGGGCGCCGTCACGAAAACCACCATGGCGCGCGAGAACGCGCAGATCTGGGCGTACAGCAACGCCGGCGACGACAAGAGCATCGTTCTTAACACGCTGCTCGAGCAGGCGCGAGCCGCGGCCGAGGGGGGCGGCGACCCCACGCTCGGCCTGTTCGAGTGGTCGGCGCCCGAAGACGTGAAATGCACGTGCGGCCGACCCGGTAACACGCACCGCGCGGACTGCCGGTTGCAGGATCGCGACGCGTGGGCGCAAGCCAACCCGTCGCTTGGGTACACGATCACCGAGGAAGCGATCGCGTCGGCACTGTCGACCGACCCGGAACCGATCTTCCGTACCGAGGTGCTGTGTCAGCACGTGCCCGACATGACGCCCGAGTGGTCCGTGATCACGCAAGACGCGTGGAACGCGGTCGTCGACCCGGCGTCGCAGATCGTCGGCACGGTGGCGTTCGCTGCGGACGTCACCCCGGACAGGTCGGCCGGGTCGATCGCGGTCGCCGGCCGCCGCGCCGATGGCCTCGGCCACGTCGAGGTGACCGACGCGCGGCCGGGCACCGCGTGGATCGTGCCGCGGCTCGTCGAGCTCGTGAAGCGTTGGAAGCCGTGCGCCGTGGTGGTCGACGCCGCCGGCCCGGCCGGGTCGCTGATCGCGCCCCTCGAGGCGGCCGGGCTCGAGGTGGTCAAACCGTCCGCGCGTGAGGCCGGCCAAGCCTGCGGCGCGCTCTACGACGCGGTGATGCCGCCGAAACAGCCGCCGCCCGAGTGGCGGCCGTCCGTTCGGCACCTCGACCAAATCGAGCTGAACGCGGCCATAGCGGGCGCGCAGAAGCGACCCCTAGGCGACGCATGGGCGTGGGCCCGGTTGGGGCTCGACGTCGATATCAGCCCGCTTGTGGCCGGCACGCTCGCGCTGTGGGGTCACGCCAAGTTCGCCCACCTACAGAAAGAGGCGCGAGTCCCCATGGTGGCGCTCAGATGATCGGCCGCATGTCCAAGTTGGCCCGGGCCCGGCTCGGCTACGCCGCCGGGTGCGTACTGGCGTCGGTCGGCGCCGGCGTGCAGTTCGGCGTCGGTATCGGCCTGCTCGTCGTCGGCGTGGCCACCGCCGCATCGTTCCTGTTCCTGGCAGACGTCGACGACGGGGGGTCGCCATGAGCCTGTTCCGGCGCGCCCTCGGCCGCCGCACGCTGCCGCTCAACCCCGGCGAGCCGTGGTCGCTCGGCCCGAACACCTACTACGGGCAGTCGCGACCGGTGAACGGCAAAGAACTTCCGACGCCGGCCGAGTTCCAAGCGCTCACGCAGCAGGTTTACAAGCGCAACGGCGCGATAGCCGCGCTCATGTTCGTGCGCATGCACGTGTTCAGCGAGGCGCGGTTCGCGTTCCGCGACATCACCGATGGGCAGCCCGGCAAGCTGCACGGCGGGCCCGGGCTCGCGCCACTCGAACGGCCGTGGCCGGGCGGCACCACGTCGAGCCTGCTCAAGCGGGCGATACAAGACGCTGATCTGGCCGGCAACGGGTTCGTGGCGCGGCGCGACGACGGCACGCTCAAGCGGCTACGGCCGGATTGGGTGACGATCGTCACCGGGTCGGACGACGAGCCCGACCTGTACGGCGACGCGATCGACGGCGAACTGCTCGGCTACATCTACAGCCCGCGCACACCCGGCTCGGCCGAGGGCACCGTGCTGCTACCGGATCAGGTGGCGCATTTCGCGCCCATCCCCGACCCGGAATTCAACTTCCGCGGCATGTCGTGGCTCACCCCGGTGATCGACGAGATAGCGGCCGACACCGCCGCCGTGCACCACAAGCGGCAGTTTTTCGGCTCGGGCGCAACGTCCAAGGTCGTCGTGTCCGTGGGCGCCGACCTCACGCCGAAACAGTTTCAAGAGTTCGTCGACCTCATGGAAGCGCAGAACGCCGGCGTGCTCAACGCCTACAAAACGATGTACCTCGGCGCCGGCGCCGACGCGAAACCCATGTCCATGAGCATGCGCGACCTCGATTACAAGGCGGTGCAGGCGATCGGCGAATCGCGGCTCGCCGCGGCGGCCGGCGTGCCGCCCGTGATCGTCGGATTCTCCGAAGGGCTCGCCGGGTCGTCACTCAACGCCGGAAACTACGCGTCGGCGCGGCGCCGGTTCGCCGACGCCACCATGCGGCCACTGTGGCGCGATATCGCCGGCGCGCTCGCCGCCATCATCGATGTGCCGGACGGCTCGGAACTGTGGTGGAACGACCGCGACGTGGCGTTCCTGCGTGAGGATCTCGCCGACATCGCCGAAATTCAGTCGAAAAAGTCGATCACTGTCCGGAACCTGACCGACGCCGGTTACGACGCTGCGTCGGTGGTGGCGGCGGTCGAGGCCGACGACTTCAGTTTGCTGCGGCATTCGGGTCTGTTCTCTGTGCAGTTGCAGCCGCCGGCGACGGCCGAGCAGGTCGACGAGCAGCCCGACGACGACCAGGCCGAGGAGGGCCAGGAATGACGTACTTCACCCGGGCCTTTCCGCTCGACGACATTTCGATCAGGTCGGACGGCGACGGCCGCACCGTGGTGGCCTACGCCGCGGTGTTCGACACCCCGACCGAAATCCGCGACCGCGATGGGCACTACCTCGAGGAGATCTCGCGCACGGCGTTCGACAAGAGCCTCGGCGAGCGCGGCAACCGGTTCGGTGTGCTCTACAACCACGGCGCCACCCTGCACGGCACGCCGAGCGAGCGCGCGTCGGTGCCGCTCGGCACGCCGCTCGAGGTGCGCGCGGACGGCCGCGGGCTGCTCACGGTGACCCGCTACAACCGGACGCCGCTCGCCGACGAGGTGCTCGAGGCGATCCGGAACGGCGACATCCGCGGGCAGTCGTTCTCCGGCCGCATGATCCAGTCCAAGCCCGGCCGCGGGCCGTGGCGCCCGCGGGGCGGGAAGCTCACCACGGTGACCCGTACCGAAATCGCGCTGCGCGAGTACGGGCCGACCCCGTTCCCCGCGTTCGAGGCGGCCGAGATCGTCGGCGTGCGGTCGCTCGCCGACCGGCTCGCCGAGCTCGGCGACGACGAGCGCGCCGAACTCGCCCGCATGCTTTCGCCCACCACCCCCGACGCGGGGGCCGGGGGCGACACCGACACCCCCGCCGAGGGGGCCGTCACGGAGGAGTCGGACCCCGCAGAGGGTACCCGCTCTGGTCCGGTCCTGACCCGCGCGCACGCGCGGGCACGACTGATGAAGAGAGGAATTCTCCTATGAACCGACTCGCAGAGATCGACGCGCGCCTCGAGGCGATCCGCGCCGAACTGCTCGAGCTCGCCGACACCGACCTCGACGAGACGCAGGCCGCCCGGTTCGACGAGCTCGAAACCGAATACGGCACGCTCGAGACCGAGCGCGAGCCGCTCGCCCGCCGCGCCGCCATGATCGGCCGTGTGCGCGACACCGCCCGCGCGGCCGGCCATAACGGCGGCCGAGGCGTCGAGTCCGGCGGCAACGACCGCGGGCCCGCGCTGGTCACCCGCACCGACCCGTACGAGCACCTCGACCAGGTGCGCGACCGGGCCGTGGCAGTGGCCGACCTGCGCGGCCGGGCCCTGGCCGCGGTCGAGCAGGCGCCCGCCGCCGAGATCGACGACACCGGCCGCGAGCGCGCCACCCGGCTGCTCGAGCGGGGCGACAAGCACGGCCGGATCGCGCGGCACATGCTGCTCACCGGCTCGCCCGCCTACCGCAGCGCGTTCGAGGCGCTGCTGTCCGGCATTCAGCCGTGGCAGCTCTCGGGCGAGGAAGCCGAGGCGCTGCGGTTCGCCGACGAGCACCGGCGCGCCGCCATGGCCGAGGGCACCCCGGGCGCGGGCGGCTATCTCGTGCCGTTCCACCTCGACCCGACGATCATCCTCACGAACGCCGGGTCGTCGAACCCGTTCCGGCAGATCAGCCGCGTGGAGACGATCGCGACGAACGAGTGGCACGGCGTGAGCTCGGCGGGTGTGACCGCGCGGTGGCGGGCCGAGGCCGACGAAGCCGAGGACAACTCGCCGACGTTCGCTCAGCCCGAGGTGCCGGTGCACGCCGCGGACGCCTACCTTCAGGCGTCGTTCGAGGTCACGCAGGACACGAACATCGCGTCGCAGGTCGGCATGCTCATCCAGGACGCGAAAGACAACCTCGAGGCCGCCGCGTTCGCGGTCGGCACCGGTACGGCGCAGCCGACCGGCGTCGTTACCGGCGTGGCCGCGGTGGCTGGGTCGCGGGTCGACGGCGGCGCCGCTTACGCGGTCGACGGCGTTTATGACCTCAAGGACGCCGTTCCGCAGAGGTGGCGTGGGCGCGGGTCGTGGGTCGCGAACGAGGCGATTCTGACCCTCACCCGGCAGTTCGCTTCCGGCACCGGGCCGCAGCACGCGTTCTGGGCCGACCTCGGCATGGACACGCCGTCGCTGCTGCTCGGCCGCCCCGTGTACGAGGCCAGCGCCATGGATGGCGTCATCGCGACCGGCACCAACGACATCCTGCTCTACGGCGATTTCTCGCAGTACCTCATCGTCGACCGGGTGGGCATGACCGTGGCGTACGAGCCGCTCGTCAAGGGCGCGAACCAGCGGCCGACCGGTGAGGTTGGCTGGTATGCGTTCTGGCGTGTCGGCGCGAACGTGCTGGTGCCGAACGCATTCCGGGTGCTGCGCGTCACCGCCGCCTAGTCCCATCGATCCCGCGCGGGCGGGCACTGGCAAGCCGCTGGTGCCCGCCCGCCCTGTTTGGAGGAACCCATGCGGCGCGCTGCGCAAACATTCCACCTGGCCACCCCGGACGGGTGGCGCACGATCGCGGCCGGCACCGAGGTGGCCGACGACGACCCGGCCGTCACGACCGCTCCGCAGTACTTCGCCGAGATCGACGAGCAGCCCGTCGAGGACAAGCCGCGCCGGCGCGGCCGGCCGAGAAAGACGCCGCCCGATGGCGATCGGTGACCCGTACCTGACACTGCCAGAGCTCAAGTCGTACTTGAAAATCGTCGACACCGCCGATGACGCCGAGCTCGACAGTGCGCTCGCCGCCGTGTCGCGCGGCATAGATGAGTACTGCGGCCGGCAGTTCAACACCGATGGGATCGTGTTGACGCGCTCGTACGAGGCGCGCCGGGCCGCTCTGGTCGACGTCGACGACTTTCACACCCTCGACGGGCTCGAGGTTGAGGTCGACACGTCGCGCACCGGCTCGTGGGCGGTGCGGGCCGCGAGCCGGTACGAGCCGCGCCCGCTTGACGGGGTCGTCGACGGGGTGCCCGGGTGGCCGTACTACCAGCTCAAGGCGGTCTACACGGATTGGCCGATCACCGGTCGGGCGAGCGTGCGCGTGACCGCGGTGTGGGGGTGGGCGGTCGTGCCCGACCCCGTGCGGCAGGCGTGCCGCATCTTGGCCAGTGAGGCTTTCAAGATGAAGGATGCGCCGTTCGGCGTGGCCGGATTCGCCGACTACGGGGCGGTACGGGTGCGTAAGAACCCGGTCGCCTGTCAGATGCTCAACCCGTACCGGCGGTATCCGGTCAAGGCGGGGTGATCGCGTGGCGCCGACCATTGCCGCGATCATGCAGGGCATCGAAACGCGGCTCGAGACAATCGCCGGGCTGCGCGTCTCGTCGTACGTGGCCGACCAGATCAACCCGCCTCAGGCGTTCGTCGGCGTGCCCGAGATCCCCGACTACCACGCCACCATGAGGCGCGCCCGCATCACCGTCGAGCCCACCGTGACCGTGCTCGTGTCGGCCGCCCTCGACCGGGTGGGACAGATGAAGCTCGCCGAGTTCGCCAACCCGGACGGCGCACTGTCCGTGGTCGCCGCAATCGAGGGCGACCGCAAGCTCGGCGGCGTGGTCGACGACTGCATCGTGGCCAGCTTCCGGCCGCTCGGCCTCGAGGAAGTCGGCTTGATCGGCTACTACGGCGGCGTATTCGCCCTGCGTGTGGCCGCCCGAGGAGTGTGACATGCCCAAGACTCTGCCCCGCTACCAGGTGGTGGGGCCGCGCAGCGTGCGCGGCGTCGCCCCCGGCGGCGTCGTCGCCCTCGACCCGGCCCGGTTCAACGTCGAGGCGCTCGTCGAGGCCGGCCACATCAAACCTGTCCCCCCGCGTGTCAGGGAGGTGCCGGAATGACGGTTATCGCGCTCACCGACGCGTTCGCGTACGTGCACGGGCACGACTTCACCGCTGACACGAACCAAATCAACCTGACGTGTGACGCGGCAGCGCTCGACCGGACGACGTTCCGGCACCAGGGCTGGACGAACTTGCACGGCGGGTTGAAAACCAACACGTTCGCCATGTCGGGGTTCTGGCAATCGGCCGATGACGACGCGGTTGACCCCGAGGCGTACGCCGACCTCGGCGTGTCGAACCGGCCGTTCACCATCGGCCCGGTTGAGGCCGAGGGGTCGCCGGCCTACCTGTTCCGGGCCGGACATTTCGACTACAACCTGTTCGGCAGCGTGGGCGAGCTCGCGCCGTTCACGCTCACGTCGAACGGCACGGACGGCGACGGCGTGGTGCGTGGCCAGTTGGCCGCCGCGATGCGCGAAGTCAGCGCGCCGGGAGTGCTCGGGTCGGGGCTCGACCTCGGCGCGGTCGCCGAGGGGCAGACCCTTTACGCGACCGTGCACGTGTTCGCCGCAGCCACGTCGATCACGATCGACGTCGAGTCGGACGACTCGGCCGCGTTCGCGTCGCCCACCACGCGAGCGACGATCGGGCCGCTGACCGCGCGGGGCGGCACCTGGCGCACCGTGGCCGGCCCGACCACCGACACGCATTGGCGTTTCAACGTCTCCGACATCACCGGCACGTTCACCGTGGCCGCAGCTCTCGGCATCAAGTAGGAGGTTCCCCATGTCGGTGTTCGCGCTGACGAACGAATACGTCGAGCTCAACGGGGTCGACATGAGCGACCACGCCAAGCAGGGCACGTTGGCGCTCTCGGCCGCGCAGCTCGACCCGACCGCGTTCGGCGACGGTTGGGTGAAAGCGCTCGGCGGGCTCAAGTCCGGCACGCTGACGATTGAGCTCATGGACGACTACGACGCCAGCGAGGTTGACGCGACTCTGTGGCCAATCTTCGGCACGGTGGTGCCGTTCGTTGTCCGGCCGGACGCCGGCGCGGCGTCGCCGACCAACCCCGAATACTCGGGCGAGGTGTTGATCACGACGCACAGCGTCGGCGGCAGCGTCGGCGAGCTCGCGATGAAGTCGGGCCTTTCCTTCCCCACCTCGGGCGTCGTGTCGCGCGCCACGGCGTAGCCATGGCGAACGGGAACGCGGAGATTCGCCGGCTGATCCGCGACATGAAGAAAATCCCGCCCGACCTGCGCAAGGATCTGCGGCCGGCACTCAAGAAGGCCGCGCAACCGATCCTGGCCGACGCGCGCAAGCGGGCGTCGTGGTCGACGCGCATCCCGAAAGCGACCCGGATCGCGATCGGGCTCGCGTCCAAGAAGAAGGGCGGCGTGTCGCTGCGCACGTCGGCGAAACGCGCGCCGCACGCCCGCCCGTACGAGAACCTCGGCAACCCCGGGACGTTCCGGCACCCGGTGTTCGCGCTGCCCCGCTCGCGCGACATGGTGTTCGGCTACGAGCGGCCGGGCGCGTTTAAGAACACACCGTGGGTTGCGCAGAAGGCGCGGCCGTTCCTGTTCCCGGCCGTCGAGGCGGGCGCCGATGGGGTCACCGCGGAGATAGGCAGAACGGTGCTGGACATCGCGCGCCGTCATGGATGGAAGGGCTAGACATGGGGCTGCGTGAACGCCTACGGGCCCGGCCGCGGCCGAGCGTGCCGTGCCGGGTGCAGATCGACGACCCGACCGAGGCGAAACACCGCCTCGAGGAATCGCTGATCGCTCTGCGCATGGCGCAGGTGCGCGGCGACGGCGACGTGGCCGCGCTGACCGGCGCGGCAGAGCAGGCCCGGCACGCGGTCGACGCCTGCTATGAAGAGATCCGCACAACGGCATTGGAGCACGACGACCTCGAGGCGTTGATCGGCGAGCACCCGCCACGGGCAGGCACCGACGACGAGTCATGGAACGACGACACGTTCCCCCGTGCGCTGTGGATCGCGTGCGCGCCGGCCGACGTCATGACGGCCGACGAGTGGGGCGCGTGGCTGGACGGGCACACGTCGGACGGCGAGCGGGCCGCGTTCTTCACCGCCGCGTTGAAGGTCAACATGCGGGCGCCGGACGGTGCCATCCCAAAAGGCTGGACGCAGACCCCGGGCTAGAGATCGAACTCGCGGTTTGCCAGATCTATGGCGTACGGCACAGCGAGTTCCTTCGCTGGGATACCGACGACCGCGACAAGGCCATTTGGACCTACGTTCGGCAGGCCGAGCGGTGCGGCGGCTGCGGCACCCGCGCGGCCGAGTGGGACCCCGAACGGGGCGGCCGGGTCGACGCCTACCACGCCGAGACGCTCGACTGCCCGGGCTGCCGGCAGCTCCAAACCATGCAAAAGGGGATCGGTTCGGCGCCGGGCCGGTATCCGGTGCTCAAGCCGAGCAGGGGGTGAACGGCGGTGCCTACGCGTGACCTGAACGTCAACATCGATGGCGACCCGAAGGGCCTCGGCAAGGCCGTCGACCAGGCCACCGCCAAACTCCTGAAGTTCCATAAGGAACTGGAGAAGCTCGAGGCCAAGCGGCAGAGGGACGCCGAGCGTTCCGCCGACGCGAACCGGCAGGTGGGCGAGTCGGCGGTCAAGGCCGGCAGCGCTGCGTCGAAGGCGTTCACGTCCATGGCAGAGTCGATCGCCTCGACCGGCCCGGGCGCGATCGCGCTGGTAGTCGGCGCTATCGCTGCCCTGCCAGCCGCGGCCACGCTCGCGGCCGGCGGTGTCACCCTCGGGCTCGGCGGCGCGCTGCTCGCCCTCGGGGTCACCGCGGCGGCGAGCTCCGACCGGGTGAAGCGTGAATTCTCAGATCTCGGGGCCGATCTCAAGGTCGAGCTCGGCGACGCGGCGTCGCCGCTGGAAGATAGCGCGATCCACGCGTCGGGCGTCATCCGGGAGACGTTCGCCAAGGTCAAGCCGATCTTGCGCGAGGTGTTCGCCGATCTTGGTCCTGAGGTCGACGACTTCATAGAAGATCTTGCTAGTGCCGCTGAGAAGATCGCCCCGTCCTTGGTGCCCTTGGGCGACGCGTTCGGCACCCTCCTGGGGGCCATCGGTGATCGGGCCGACGACATGGGCGAGGACATCGCCGACGCCATCACGACCATCGCCGACACGACGCAAGAGCACGCGGTCGACATCGCGAATCTGTTCGCCGCCGTCACGACCGCGATCCGGATGACCGCAGATGGCGTCGACTGGCTCGCCGACCGGTGGTCGGAATTCCTCACCGCGAACGAACTCGTGCACAGCTCACTGCTCGGCGTGAACGCCGACTACGACGGCTCACAGCAGAAGCTCGCCGACATGCGCGAGGCCATGCAAGAGGCGATCACGGCAGCTCAAGGGCTCGGCACCGCCACGAACGAATCAGAGTCCGCGATCCGTAGCCTCTCCGACGCCCTCGAGGCGTTCTTCGACCCGGCCGCGCAAGCCCTTGACGCCGAAATCCGGCTGAAAGAGGCGATCAAGGAAACCACGGAAGCCGCTCAGAATCAGCGTCTTACCGGACTCGAACGGCTCAAGAACGTGCAGACATTGACGCAGGCCATCGCCGAGAGCGCCAAGGCCGAAGCCGAACTCACGGGCGAGACAACGCAGTCGACCAAGGCGTTCCAAGCCAACATCGGCAAACTCGTGGCGTGGGCGGGCAACAACAAGAACGCGCAGGCCACGGTGACCGCGCTCGGCCGTTCACTCGGCGTCACGATCACGAAGACGAAAAACGCGACGTACGCCGTCGACGACCTCGGCAACGTGATCAAGGTACTGCCGAACGGCAAGACCGTCACCATGAAGGCGAAGACGTCCGCCGCCAAAGCCGCAATCCAGGCGGTCAAGCGATACCTAGCCGGCGTGAAGAACCGGACTGTGTACCTCGACATCATTCGTAGGACGTTCGACCGTAAGCAGTCGGTCGCCAAACAGGACCGGTTGGGCGCCGAGTCGGGCGCGCTCATGCGGTACGCGTCCGGCGGCATTGAGCGCTACCAGGCAGGCAGCGTGCGCCGTTCCACACCGCCGATGATCGCCACCCGGCCAACCATCCTGTTCGGCGAAGGCAACGGCGATGAGGCGTTCATCCCATACGACCCCAAGTATCGGTCAAGGGCGAAAGCGCTCGTCGGGCAAGTGGCGGCCGACCTCGGCATGCTCACACCGGTCATGCCCATGGCGGCCGGCGGCGGCACGTCGGGCGAGGTGATCGTACGCCTGGTCGCGGACGGCGACGGCGACATGCTGCGCATGCTCCGCAAAATGGTGCGCGTCGAGGGACGCGGCAACGTCCAAGTCGCGTTCGGGAGGTGACCCGTGGCGTTCCCCGCCGACCCGCTCGACGTGCTCGTGGAACTGCTCATAGATGACGTGTGGACCGACATCACCGCCGACGTGCTCGTGCGGGCCGGCATCTCCCTCACGCGCGGCCAAAAGGATGAAGGGTCACGCGCGGACGTGTCCAAGTGTGCGCTGACCATCAACAACGCGAACGGCGTCTACAGCCCGCGCAACCCCACGAGCCCGTACTACGGGCTGATCGGCCGCAACACACAGATACGCGTGTCGGCCGAGGGCGTCGTGCGGTTCGTCGGCGAAGTCTCGAGCTGGCCGCCGCGCTGGGACATCACCGGCGCCGACGTGTGGGTGCCTGTCGAGGCGTCCGGCATCACCCGCCGGCTCGGGCAGGGCGCCGCGCCGCTGCGCTCTGCTCTGTACCGAGGTCTGACCAACCCCGCGCTTACGAATCCGCCGGTGGCGTACTGGCCGTGCGAGGACGTCGAGGGGGCAACGTCGTTCGCGTCCGGCATCGGCGGGCCGTCCATGACGTTCACAGGCGACCCCGACCTCGGCTCGTATCGAGGGTTCGCCGCCTCGGCGCCGCTCCCCCTGCTCAACGATTCCGTGTGGACGGGCGTCGTGCCCGCGTACGTGCCGACCGGCGCGGCCACCATCCGGTTTCTGATGTTCGTTCCCGACACCGGGATCGAGGGCGACGAGGCGCTCGTCACCGTCTACACCTCGGGCAGCGCAGCGCAGTGGGTCATCCGGTACGGCGACCCAGGCGGCGCGCTCAAGGTGCAGGCGTACGACGAAGACGGCAACGTCATCATGGATTCCGGGTTCGTGACGTTCGACGTCAACGGCCGCCGCCTGCGCGTCGCCCTCGACCTCGAGCAGGTCGGCGGCGACATCAAGTGGGACATCTCGACCGTGTTCCCCGGCGCATCATCGGGGCTCACGTTCGGAAACTTCCTTGCCGGCGAGACGCTCGGGCAGGTACAGCGGGTGCTCGTGTCGGTGGGGGGCGGCATCACGGATACGGCGATCGGCCACATCTCTGTGCAGCCGCAGGTCGAGAGCATTTTCGCGCTCGGCCCGCAGGTCGGCGGGTACGTCGGCGAAACCGCCGGCCGCCGCATCGAACGCCTGTGCGCCGAGCAACAGATCCCGTTCACGTTCGTGGGCGACCTCGACGACACCGTTCGCATGGGCGCGCAAACGCCCGACTCGCTGCTCAACCTGATCGGCGAGGCGGCCGACACCGACCTCGGCATCCTGTACGAGCCGCGGCATGCGTTCGGCCTGGCCTACCGCACCCGGACGAGCATGCACAACCAGTCGGCCGCCGCCGAACTCGACTACAGCGCCGGGCATCTCGTGCCGCCGCTCGAGCCCGTCGACGACGACCAGGCCGTACGGAACGACGTCACCGCGACGCGCAAGGACGGCTCGAGCGCGCGGGCCGTCGTCGAGTCCGGCCCCATGTCGACGGCCGCCCCGCCGGCGGGCGTCGGCCGCTACGACGAAGACGTCACGGTGAACGTGGAAACCGACAACGGGCTGCCCGATCAGGCGCATTGGCGGGCGCACCTCGGCACGGTCGACGAGACGCGGTTCCCCACGATCGCCGTCGACCTCACCGTGGCCGCGCTGGTCGACGACCTCGGGCTCACGGCCGCGCTCACAGACTTGGACGTCGGCGACCGGCTCACCGTCGATAATCCGCCGCCGTGGCTGCCGCCCGACCCGATCTCGCAAATCGTCGTCGGGTTCACCGAGCATCTCGACGCATACGGGTGGCGGTTCACCTACAACTGCGTACCCGAGCGGCCGTTCCAGGTGGCCGTGTACGGCACCGCCCGATACGGCACCGAGCACGCCACGCTCGCCGAGGACGTGACCAACTCGGCGACGTCGCTCGAGGTAGCCACCTCGGCGGGCCCGCTCTGGACCACCGCGGACGGCGACATGCCGATCGACATCGTGATCGGCGGCGAGCGCATGACCGTCACCGCGATCTCGGGCGCGAGCTCGCCGCAGACGTTCACCGTGGTCCGATCCGTCAACGGCGTGGTCAAGCCGCACACGGCAGGCGCCGAGGTGCGGTTCGCCAGCCCGGCGGTTCGGGCTCTGTGAGGAAGGGAGGGGCATGCCGGACATCGCTGACGGCGAACGGGTGAAGGGCGGCGACTTCCCGCCGAGCGTTTACGCGTTCGACGACACTCGCCAATCCGACATCTCGAGCACGTCGTACGTGTCGGGGTCGCCGCTCGTGTCGCTCTACTTCATCGCCCCCACGAGCGGCAGGGTGCTACTCACGATCGGCGGCGGCGTGCAGGACTCGAGCAGCGCCAACCCCGTCTACCTGTCGCCCGTGGTGCGCGAGGACGGGCCCGCCGGCGCCGCGATCGTCGAGGCCAACGCCGAAACCCGCGGCATCTCCTGCCCGAGGCAGACGACAAGCTTCATGTACGTGTCGCGTACGACCCTGCTCGAGGGGCTCACGCCGGGCCGCACCTACTACGTGCACACCGCGCACCGGGTGCCCGCCGGCACGTCGGGCGATATCCAGTCACGCGACCTCACGGTGGTGCCTGTCCCATGACCAGCGGCTACCGCGCCGGCACCACCGTGCAGGCGCTCGACTACCCGCCGGCCGAGTTCGGCCGCAGCGCCACCGACGTGCTCGACGTGACGTCGACGACCTACGTCGACGGCTCGCCTCAGGTGTCGACCACGTTCACCGCGCCCACGAGCGGCCGGGTGCTCGTCACGGTCGGGGCAGGCTTCCGCGGCGCCGGCACGCGACGCTTGCATCTCGCCCCCGTGGTGAAGGTCGGCGACGACGCCGGCGCGGCCGTGCTCGGCCCGAACGTCGTCTCGCGCGGCGTAGGCGTGCAAGAGGAAGCCACCAGCTACGTGTACTACTCGCGCTCGACGCTGCTCGAGGGGCTCGAGCCGGGACAGACGTATTTCGCGAAAACCATGCACAAGGTCAACGGCGCGAGCGGCGCCCCTGACTTCCACGTGCGCGACATCTACATCACCCCCGTCCCGTAGGAGCAGCGCATGCCCGACATTCTGACCGGGGCCAGAGTGAAGGCGGCCGACTTCCCCGCCGCGGTGTGGGCGCAGGACACGACGGATATCAACGGCGTATCGTCCGGCGCGTTCACACCGGGTTCGCCCGAGGTCGGCGTGACCTTCACCGCGCCCACGAGCGGCCGGGTGTTGGTGTTCGTGGGCGGCGGCGCGAGAGCTGCCGGCGGGCCGCGCGTGTTCCTCGCGGCGAACGTGTTCGAGGGCGTCGACGACACCGGGCCCGAGGTGCTCGCCTCGAGTGTCGGGTTCACCGGGTGCGGGTTCTCGTCCGCGTCGACCGACTACTACTTTCAAGGCCGCGCGTTTCACCTCGACGGGCTCTCGCCCGGGGCGACGCACTACGCGCGGGTGACCTACGCGACGTCGGGCGCCGGTTCCGGCGACATCTCGTGTCGAGAGATCGGCGTCGTTCCCATCCCCTGAAGGAGGCCATTCCGCTGTGACCGCGGAACGCGAGGTGCTCGACCGGTTGGTGTCCATTGAGACCAAGCTCGACATCTCAATCAGTCGGGTCGACGACCACGAGACACGGCTACGCCGCCTCGAGCGCGCGGTGTGGGTGGCCGCCGGGGCGGCGGCGGCCGGCGGCGGCGTGGTGGGTTCGATCGCTCAACAGTTCTTTACGGCGTGAAGTGAGGAGAGACACACCATGACAATGAGCACGGCATACCTGAACGGAATCGCCGACGCGGGCGCTGGCCTGGTTACGCACATCGGGCTCGTCGACGACACCGGGACGGAAATCACGGGCGGGGGGTACGCGCGGCAGGCGGTGACGTGGGAAACGGCCGTGAATGGCCTTATCCGGCCGGACGCCGACCTCCCGTTTTCCATCCCGTCCGGGGCGACCGTCGCCGGGTGGCGCGGCTACTCCCAGCTTGCCGCCGGCGGCACCGACTACGGCGGCGAGGATCTCACGCCGCAGCCGTTCGCGACGGCCGGGACGTACACGCTGCTCGCGGCGAGCACCTCGGTTGACCACAACGCCGTATAGCCCAACCCGGACGCCTCGGAAAGAGGGGTGAAGGCATGGCGGTCACGTTCGTCGGCGCGTCACACGAGGACTCCCTGACCGGGACGCTTCCCGCCGGGACGCAGGATGGCGACCTGCTGCTGGCCGTCATCCAGGACGGCGACCCGCCAACCGGCCCGGCCGGGTGGACGCAAATCGGGACCGACATCACGAACGACTTCACCGCGAACGTTTGGTGGATCATCCGTGGCGCATCCGCCCCGGCCCTGACGTGGGGCGGGGGCGATGTAGCCCCCGCGCTGGACATCGTGGCCTACCGCGGCGCTGCGGCACCGCAGATCTCCGCTCAGAGCGCGTCGGGCAGCGCCACGACACCGTCTGTGACGACGACCGTGGCGGACTCGGTCCTGGTGTGCCTGCTCGCCAACTACGAGTTCGCGCCGGACAACCCGCCTACCGGAATGACCGCCCGGACCGTCTTCGCCACCTACAACGCCATCGCGGACCAGACGATCGCATCCCCCGGCGCGACCGGGACGCGGACCTTCCCCGGCGCTGGGGAAACCATCGGGGCGTGGTCCGTCGTGCTGGGGCCGGCCGGCAGCAGCTCCGAGGAACACGAGGGCGGCTCGTCGACCACCGTCAACGCCACGGCGGCCGGTGCGGGCAGGCCCGCACCCCGTGGCAGCTCGACCGCATCCGCCACAGCGACGTCGACCGGCGGCGGCACGGCAGCCACCACGGGCGCCTCGCAAGCCGGCGTCACCGCCTCGGCCACCGCGACCGGCTCGCCGGGCACCTCGGCCGGCTCGCCGGCGGCCGTGCTCGTCTCTGCGGTCGGCACGGGCGCCGCCTCGACGGGCGCCGGGTCGCCGGCGGCCGTCGACGTCGACGCGCAGGGCAGCGGCTCGCCCATCACCGCGGGAGGTTCGGCCGCGGCCGTCTCCGTGGTGGCCACCGGCGGCGGCGAGGGCGGCGCACCGGCGGGCGGGTCGACGGCGGCCGTCGCCGTGTCCGCCACGGGCGACGGGCTGCGGACGGGATTCTCCGGCGGGTCGACGGCACTCGTGGTCGTAACCACTACCGGCGGCGGCACCCGGACAGACTTCGCTGGCGGGTCGTCGGCGCTCGTGGCCGTGGCCGCCACGGGCGCCGGTGTTGCGGCCGTCCCGACAGACATCACGGTGGCCGTGGCCGCGACCCGCCCGGCCGCGCTCGTCGACGCCACCCGGCTGCGCGAGCTCGCCACAGTCGGCTACACACGCAGCTCGTACGGGAGCGGCGACACCCGCACCGGCACGCAGGCCGGGCCCACCCGCAGCGACAGGGGAGGATGACTTGGCGACGATCTACGCCACCGCCACGGAATATCTGGCCAACGCGCTGACCATCACGCGCGGCAGCGTCGACAACATCACCGGCGTGGGCGTCTACCACGACATCAACCCCGACACCGTGCCCACGGTCGAGGACTTCACCATGGTGACGCTGGTCGACGGCACGGCCGAACCACCCGACCCGCTCGCCGAGACGGGCGTGATCGACGTGCTTTCGCTGATCGGGCCGCGCGCCGGCGACGTCGTACTCACCCCGGGCGACTACCAACGATGGGTGCTGATCACCACGGCGACGGAAGACATCATCCGCAAAGTCGACGTGCTGGAGGTGCTGTGACAGCTCGACTCGTCGCCGGGTGGCTGGTCGTGCCGTACGCCGGGCCCGAGCTCGGCCGCGTGCACATCGCCACCGGACGGCACCAGGCCGACGAGTGGAAACCCGCCTACCTCGACTACCTCGACGGCGAGCGCGTCGCCAAGGTCCGGCCGCCCGCGCCGACCGGCCACCCCGTGCAGGTGTGGATTCGCGTCAACGGCGCGGCCACCGCGGTCGGGCACGTCACCATTTAGGAGGTTGCCATGCCATGGCGGAAAGAACTCGCCGACGTCGCGCGCAAGACCGGCCACCATGTCATCGAGGTGCCCGGGTGGCGGACGCGCGGGCACGGCGGGCAGCCCGCCGTGCACGGGATCGTCATGCACCACACCGCGGGCCGCGACGACATGCACGTGGTGCGCGACGGCCGGCCCGGACTGTCGGGGCCGCTCTCGCATTTCTGGCTCGGCCGTACGGGCGCGATCTACGTGGTGGCGGCCGGCCACTGCAACCACAACGCGCCGAGCACGTCGCCGCATCACACCAATTCGGCGTCGATCGGGATCGAGGCCGAGAACACGGGTTACGAGCCGTGGCCCGACGTGCAGCTCGACGCGTACCTCGCGCTCGTCGTCGAGCTGTGCCGCGAGTTCGGCCTACCCGCGTCCCGGGTGAAAGGCCACTGGGAAGTCAACCGCGGAAAGATCGACCCCCGCGGAATCAACATGAGCCGGTTCCGCGCCGCGGTGGCGGCGCGCCTCGAGGGAGAAGACGTGAGCGCTCACGACATCCTGCACGGCAGGCACATCCTGATGAACAAGGGCACCAAGAGCGAGGAACGGGTGTCCGTCGCCTACTACCTGCAACACCTCGAGTCCGAGCAGGACAAGATGATCGCCATTCTCGGCGAGATCCGCGACAAGCTCGCACAGCTGTGACGGATGGTCTGTGGCTGCGCGTGTGGCCACACCAGACCGCAGCCCGCCCGCGCGACGAGCCGCTCGACGACGACGGCGGCGAGCAGCCCGGCCGAATACCCGGCTGGATCGACGAAGCCAACTGACGACCCCACGCACGTGGGGTTTTTTCATGTCCCCGAATAGGAGAAACACCCCGATGATCAAGCGCATAGTTGCCGCCGCGGCGGCCGTGCTCGCCCTCGGCCTGTCGGCCGCGCCCGCCTCGGCCGCCGTCGACCCGGCGCCGGCACCCGCGGGCAAGTGGCAGGTGACCCGCGTCAACTACAACGCCAAGGGCGCCGACGTGCTCGGCAACCGTTGGCAGGAAGCCGCCTACTTCAAGAACCGGTCGACGACCGACGTCGACATCTCCGGGTGGACCGTGCACGACACGTACAAGAACCCGTCCGGCGAGCACACCAACGCCTACACGTTCCCCGCCGGCACCACGGTGAAGGGCGGCGCGACCGTCGTCGTGTCGTCGTCGTCCGGCGTCAACAAGACCGACCCCAACGCCACGCAGGTGTTCTACATGGACTTCAATCGCGGATACAACGGGCACTGGCTCAACAACGGCGGCGACACCGTGTTCCTCGAGGACGCCTCGGGCAAGGTGCGCGCCAAGCTCTCTTACGCGTTCGACAACGGTTACTACGTCAGGTAGCCGCCCCTGCCCCGCGCCCGCCCGGGCCCGGGGCGTTCGCATCTTCCGGGAAGGGGAGACGCACATGCACGACCTGATCCGTTCATGGATTCGCACCGCGGTGCCCGCCGGCGTCGGCGGTCTGGCCGCGTGGCTCGGAACCAAGGGGCTCGACGTCGATCCGGCCGACGCGCTCGCCGTGGGCGCCGGCGTCGCCTCGGCGGCGACCGTCGTCTATCAGGCGATCGTCTCGACCCTGCAACGGCGTTGGCCGGTCGTCGGCGTGCTGCTCGGCTCGACCAAGAGCCCGACGTACACGACGCAGCCCGAGCGATACCACCCCGGCACCCACGCCGGAAATGACCTGTACGGCCTGTAGCCTGGCCGAGCGCGGAACACGAGAGCGGGCCCACACCCTCGAGGGTGTGGGCCCGCTCTTTCGTCATGCCCGGGGAAGGGTCAGCGCACCTTCCATTCGAGTTCGTTCATCTCGTCGGGACTGTAGGTGATGATGTCGAGCTTGCTGCCGCGCTGCACCTCGAACGGCAGCCAGCCACGCACACACCGGCCCACCTTCACGACGTGATCCTGAGGGTAGAGCGGCTCAGTCCACCAGTCTGCCGACCAGGCGCTAAGCGACTCGACCACGACCCCGTCAACCGTGGTGGCGGACCAGGCAGACCAGCCGATTCGCACCTCCGAGCCTTTGTCGTCCGTCACGCAGAACTTGACGTTGGCGGCGGCGTACTCGTACCCGGCACGTTCAGGCAGCCCGGGGACGACTGCTTTAAACGGGCGGCGAACGCGCGCCACTGACACGCTGAACTCGCCCTGCGTGCCTGCGGTCGTCTGCGTCTTGCCCATCCGTTTCGGTCCCTCGGCGGGCAGGCTCGGCGGCGCCGTGGTGGTGGTGTCGGCGACCGGGGATTCGACCGGTACCGGGTCGGCAGCTCCACCGGCGGGCGGGGAGCTACAGCCGGCCGCCATGGCGAGCAGGCATGCGGCGAGCGTGAGCGTGTATCGCGGCATCGGAGATCCTCCAGCATCAGGTGAGGGTTGGGACGTTCCAGGGACCGGTGTGGTTGGCGTGGCATGCGCGGCCGGTATTGGCCGGATGTGGACACGTAGGCTGGCAGGGCGGGGGCGTCCGGTCGTGGGGAAGCGGCCGGGCGCCCTCTACCGCCGTACCTCACCCTTTCGGCCGCACCGATTGCACGGCCGGTACCTGCGCGACCAGATCCACGAACGGCGCACGCCAGTGCCGCCGCAGGCCGAGCAGGCGGTGAGCGGGTTGCGCTTGCGGGATATGGCGGCGACCACCACGGCGGCGATCACGAGAGCGGCGAGCAGTTCCAACGGGTGTCCTTTCTGGCCGGCGAGCGCGCCCGCAGGCCCGGTTTCGGAGGGTGGCCGGGCCGGGTCTACCGGGCCTACCGCGCAGGTCACAGCGGGTAGACGCCGGGTAGACCCGGCCCGGCGGGTAGACGCCAGGTAGACCGCCTCACGCGGCGGCGAGCATCACCGCCTCGAGGTCGGCGCGCCGGTAGCCGTTGCGGTTGATTCCGCCGATCTTCAAGTCGCCGGGGGCGATGCCGTACGGCCGCAACACCTCGGCCACCCGGGCGGGCGACCAGCCCGGCCCGAGCGCGGCGACCAGATCGACCGTGTGCATCCGGTCGGCGTCGCCGAACGCGCTCAGGATCGCCTCGAGCGGGTCGACGGCGGTCGCCTGCTCGGTCGGCGGCAGCGTCCCGGCCGCGCGCCGCAACTCGTACGCGGCCGATGCGACCGACGCGAGATCGCCGCCCTCATCGTCGAGGAAGTACGACCGCAGCTTGACCGGGTCGGCGCCGTCCGCGTCGAGGATGCCGACACCGCGGTGCGACCGCGGGATCTCGGATGCGTCGTACCCGGCGCCGGCCGCGCCCGGGCCGAGCACGGCGTTAGACGCGATCACGTCGGGGCAGCGCATCGCCCACCGCAGCGAGCACACTCCCTTGAGTTCGGGCGGGATCGCGTCTTTCGTCATGCGCTGCGTGGCGAGCACGAGCAGCACGCCGGCGGCCGGGCCGCGCGACGCGATGTCGACCATCGCCTCGACGATCTCTTTGCCCCATGGCGACGCCACGTAGTAGCGGGTTTCGTCGACCACGGTGAGTTCGACGTCGACGCCGAACCGGCGGCACAGCTCGGGCGTGAGTTTCGTCGACCCGCCCGCGTCGTCGAGCAGGTCAAACACGCGTTCCATCTGCGCTTGCATCTTGTGCAGGTGCTCGAGCAGGCCGGCCGCGTTGCGTTTCTCCGCGGTGTGCGCGATCCTCCGCCACGGCCGGTGATCCCCCGCGCCCTTCCCGTCCCACAGGTGGATTCGCGGAGTGACCGCGAGCGCGGCGGCGCCCACGATGCCGTTCACGGCCGCGGACTTGCCGGCGCGCGGCTCGCCAGCGACGAGCAGCGACGCGTCGACCAGCCGTAGCCATTCCTCCCGGCCGCGGCCGTTCACGCCCGCCGGCACGCCACGCCAGAAGTCGAGCGGCTCTGTCCGGCCGAGCAGCGGCGACCGGTACACGTGCAGGAACGGGTCGGTTTTCGCGACGTAGATCGCGAGTTGGCCGGCGTTCTCGTCGATCAGATCGAACACGACCTGCGACTCACCGACGCCGAGAGCCGACGCGAAGTCGGCTTCCTTGCCGAGGCAGCCCCGGGCCCGTGTGCCCGGCGGCAGTTGCAGGATCGTCGACCAGCCGTTGTCTTCCGACTGCACCGGCGTGGCCACGCGCATGCCCTCGGCGCGGCCGAGCTTGGCGTCGATCGCGGCGCGCACGACGACGTTCTCTTGCGGGGTGCCGCCCTTCCGGCCCGGGAACGCGAACGGCCGGGTACGGGCGCGTACCCGCTTGCGTACCTCGACGGCCGTCCCGACCGCCGCGAGCGTACCCACCGCGAGGTACGACACGGCCGGGCCGGCTGCCGCAGCCGCCGCGGCCGTCGACGCCGCGGCGGTGATGGCGACCGTCCACGCGGTGCGCCGGCGGCGGGTGCGTACCTGTTCGATGAACCGGTAGTCGTCGGCGCCCGCGTAGTCGTCGGCGCGTACCCACCGCCACGCGGTCGTCGCCATACGGCTTGTGCCGACGACGGGCGCCGACACGGTGAGGTACGCGACCCGGATCGTACGGCGGCCGTACTTGCCTTGCCTGATCCTGTGCACGGCGCGGCGGGCCCGGCCGGGCCCGCGCGGCACGTCGACCACGGTCACGCAGCCACCTGCCCGCCGCTGAACACAGCCATGCGGGCAGCCCGTACGGCTTTCTCGCACCACGACCGCGACCGCCTCGACCGGGCCATGAGTGCGTCATAGTCGGGGCCCCAACGGTCGTTGCGGGCCGCGGCAGCGAGGATCTCACGCGTGAGTTCCCGTACGAATACGTCGCGGTCGGCGGGCATGCGTACCGGCGGCACGGGCGCCTTACGGAATATGTACGCACGCCGTACGGGCGCCGGGTTGGGCTCGACGGCCGCCCGCCGGGTGAATGTGAACGCGCGGGCGATGCGCACCGTGCGAGCCGCACGCGTACGGAATCCGTACGTGCGGCGTACGGTCGGCGTACGGGGCTCGACGGGAGGGAGTTCCGGGCGCGGGATGGCGGGGTGGTCGAGGTGCTGCCACGGCGCGTCTGCTGTGCTTAGCAACTGCGTGAGACTGTCGCCGCCGCCGAGCGTGGTCACCATGTCGAGCAACGCCTGTTGCATCACCTTGTCGCGTGCTAGCCCGGTGTGTGCCACGGCCTGGTCGAGCATGCGGTCGCGTTTCGCCACCGCAGCGTGCATCTTCCGGCCCGAAACGCCAGCTTCTTGCATTTGGTGCACTCGCTTCGCTGCTAGGGCGACGCGGGTGATTCGCCGGTGCGCGTCGACTTCGCCCGTTGTGCGGTCGCGAGCCTCGGCCAGGCCGAGCCACACGAGAAAGCGTTCGGGCGTGACCCGCCAGTTGATACGGCCGGTGCCGCGGATGCGGTGGCGTTCGATGGCCATGCCGCGTTCCCACAGCCACGCGGCTACCAGCGGCGCGGCGAGCCGAAACAACGCCTCGGGCACGCTGCGTGCGTCCATGCTGGACAGGGCGGCAGTCAGCACGGTGAGTGCCCACACGGCGATGCCGTCGATGCCGGCCGTGTAGTTTTCGCGCATGTTGCGGCGGGCGCGCACGGCCGAGGTGATGATCGCGATCTCGATGAACGCGAACAGCAGCAGCCTGAGAGGGCCATCCATGCCGAGCACGTCGCCAGCGAACCGCCACATGCCTTGTGCGGAAACGGCGGTGGCGATGGATGCGGCGCCCATGGTGAGGATGTCCTCGAGGGGACGGCGCTTTAGCAGCCGGCGGAGGAAAAGGCCGGCGGCGATGGTCACGACGATTCCCGTTGTCCATGGGACGTACCACGGGACAGGTCCCATGAAGTCGTATACGGTCTGCATTGGCGATGACTCCTAGGAGAGTAGGGGTCTGAGCTGGAAGAATCCCGTCCCGGGTTGCCGCCCGGGGCGGGTCTTCTTCATGTATGGACTTGTTGACCGGGGGTCCCGTCCGTGCTCCCGGACGGGCCCCCCTTGCCGGGCTCGCGGTTCGCCCGGCGGACCCGGCCGCCGCGGAGTACGGGTGGGGCCTCGACGCGGCGGCGCGGGTTGTCTATGTGCTCGTCGAGCGCCGGTTGTTGACGATCTCGGCGGCGCTCACACCGTGGACGTGTTCGACGTACCAGGACCGTTCGTTGGCTTTTGCGTAGCCGTCCCATGTGGCTTGCAGGTGCTCGGGCAGGTCGAACGGGGTGGCAACTTGCCGCGGCCGGCGCGCGGCGAGCAGGCGAAGGTTGCCAGGGTCGTACCCGATAGGCCATGTGGCGTAGTCGCCGCCCGGCACAGGGGTGGCGTCGAGCACGATGCGCAGCCCGCCACTGGCGAACATGGTCGCGGTAATGACGAGCTGCTTGCACTTGTCGCACGCCCTGGGAGAGATCGAGGTCACGGCAGGTCACCCGTGCGGAACGGCGGCTCGCTGGGCTTGGGCCATGCGGCGATCACTCGCAGGAGCACGCCAGCGAGGATGACCCGCTCGGGAGTGTCGACGACCTCGACGTCCCCCGTGCGCTTGTGCCGGACGCGGTACGTGCCGTTGTCGAGGCGTTCGACGTCGCATTCGGGGATGGGCGTTTCGGGGGAACCCGTAGGATCTGCCATGGGTCGGACCTCCACCGTCCGATCAAGGGCCCGGCCCGGCGTTCGCGCGCCGTTGGTCGGGCCCGTTGTTGTTGCATGCGCGCCTCGACGTTAGCGCACTTGGTCATACTTGACTATGCCCAAGCTTGGCAGGTCATGTATATGCGCAGGTCAGCACGCATGCTTATGGTTCGGTCGTGGTGTTCAAGTGGCGCGCGAACGCACCGAAATGGCAGCAGATCGCAGACGAGTTGAAAGCGCGGATCGTCGCGGGCAAGTACCCGCCTGACACGGCGCTGCCGTCGCAGCACGAGATCGTTGAGGAGTTCGGCGTCGCCACGGGCACCGCGCAGAAGGTGTTGCGGCGTATGAACGAACAGGGCTGGTCGTACGGCGTGAAGGGCGTGGGCACGTTCGTGGCGCCGGACCACCCCGAACAAGATCAGTAGCAGCGGGTTTAAGTGAGCTGCACACCGGTCGCACCGTTCCTGCGTAAACTCGGCGGTGCACACCGGTCGCGGGCCGGTAAGCGGGTAATAAGTGCTTCATAAGACCGGGATCACAGCCGCTCCCCCTGGTGGGTACGCTGTACTGACCATGGAAATGCCCGCGCGAAAATCGTTGCTCGCCTTCGGCGGCGTGCTGGTGCTGGCCGTGGCGGCGTTCCTGCTGTTCGGCCGCGGCGGCACCCCCGGCGACACGTCACCCGAGGCCGGTTTCGCCCGCGACATGGCCACCCATCACGCGCAGGCGGTCGACATGTCCTTCAAGATCAGGGACAAGCGCCCGGCCCCGGAGATCGACAACCTCGCCTTCGACATCATCAACACCCAGGCCAACCAGCGGGGCATGTTCCTGGGCTGGCTGCAGCAGTGGGAGCTCACGCAGTCGACCGACCAGCCGACGATGACCTGGATGCGCGGGCACGCACACGGCGGGGCAGCCCCCGGAGCCACCCCTGGCGTCATGCCCGGCCTGGCGAGCCAGGACGAGCTGACCAAGCTCAGGCAGGCGCAGGGCAAGGACGCCGAGGTGCTCTTCCTGCAGCTGATGATCCGTCACCACGAGGGCGGCGTGGAGATGGCCGAGGGCCTGCTCAAGCTCTCCACCCGGGCCGAGGTGGTCAACATGGCACAGAAGATCGTCTCCACCCAGACCGGCGAGATCAAGCTCATGACCGACCTGCTCGAGAAGCGCGGCGCGCGCCCCTACCCGTCGATCCTGACCTCCTGACAGCACCATGAGCCCCGACGCGGTCGTCGTGGGGTCCGGACCCAACGGGCTGGTCGCCGCCATCCTGCTGGCCCGCGCCGGGCGCAGGGTGCTGCTGCTCGAAGCCGCCGGCCGGTTCGGCGGCGGGCTGCGCTCCGGAGAGCTGACGCTCCCCGGCCGGGTGCACGACCTGGGCGCGACGGTGATGGCCATGACGCTGGCCTCCCCCGCCTTCCGCGAGCTCACGATCCAGGGCGTCGAGTTCGCCCAGCCGCCGATCGCCGCCGCCCATCCGTTCGACGACCGTCCCGCCGTGCTCGTGCACCGCGACGCCCGCCGCACGGCCGAAGGTCTCGGGCGCGACGCGGGCGCGTGGCTGGCGACCGTGGGGGCCACCGCCGCAGCCGGGCTTCCCCTGGTGGAGCTGCTGCTCAAACCCCTCGGGCCGTGGACGGGACCGCCGTCGGCGTACGTACGGGCGGCCAGGTTCGGGGCGATGGCGGCGCTGCCCGCGACGACTTTCGCCCGGCGTGCGTTCAGGACCGTGGAAGGGCGGGCGGCGATCGCCGGCATGGCCGCCCACTCCATGCTCGACCTGCGCCGGCCCATGTCCGCCGGCTACGGCCTGATGCTGGCGTCCCTGGCCCACACGGTCGGCTGGCCGGTGGTGCGGGGCGGTTCGCAGGTCCTCGCCGACGCCCTCGTGGCCGAGCTGCGCTCCCTGGGCGGGGAGGCGGTGACCGGCCACCGCGTACGCCGGCTCTCCGAGCTGGACGCGCCCACGATCGTGCTCGACGTGACACCCCGGCAGTTCATGACGATGGCCGATCTCCCCGACGGCTACGTACGCCGCCTGCGCCGCTTCCGTCACGGGCCCGGAGTGTTCAAGCTGGACTGGGCGCTGGACGGGCCCGTGCCCTGGCGGGACCCCGCGGTGGCGGGCGCCGGCACGGTGCACCTGGGCGGGACCCTCGAGGAGATCGTGCTCAGCGAGGCGGAGACGACCGCCGGACGGCACTCGCCGCGCCCGTACGTGCTGCTCGTCCAGCCGTACGCGGCCGACCCCACGCGGGGCGGGCACACCCTGTGGGCCTACTGCCACGTCCCCAACGGCTCGGCCGTGGACATGACGGACGCCGTCGAGACCCAGGTCGAACGGTACGCCCCGGGCTTTCGCGACCGCGTGCTCGCCCGCCACGCCATGGGTCCCGCGGCGCTGGAGGCGGTCAATCCCAACCTGGTCGGGGGCGACCTCAGCGGCGGCCTGGCCAGTCTGGGCCAGTTCGTCAGGCGCCCGGTCTGGTCACCGGCGCCCTGGCGTACACCGTTGCCCGGGGTGTTCCTCTGCTCCTCCTCGACCCCGCCGGGGCCGGGCGTGCACGGGATGGGCGGCTGGCAGGCCGCCCGCCTCGCGCTGCGCCCCTGACCCCGGCCCGCCGCAGGTCAGGAGGAGGGGGTCGTCATCTCCTCGGCGACGGCGGCGGCGAAGGCGTCCACGTCCGCTTCCGTCGTGTCGAAGGCGCACATCCAGCGCACCTCGCTCACGGCTTCGTTCCACATGTAGAACCGGAAACGTTTCTGCAGCCGCACGACGACGTCCTTGGGCAGGACGGCGAACACGGCGTTGGCCTCGACGGGGCGCGGCAGGCTCACCCCCGGGATCGGGCGCACGGCCTCGGCGAGCCGCCGGCCCATCGCGTTGGCCTGGCGGGCGTTGCGCAACCACAGGTCGCCGCCCAGCAACGCCTCGAACTGGGCCGACACGAACCGCATCTTGGACGACAACTGCATGAACGTCTTGCGGATGTAGTCGACGCCCCGCGCCGCGTCGGGGTTGAGGACGACGACCGCCTCGCCGTACAGGAGGCCGATCTTGGTCCCGCCGAACGACAGCACGTCGACGCCGGCGTCCGTGGTGAGCGCCCGCATCGGTACGTCGAGCGCGGCGGCGGCGTTGGTGAGGCGGGAGCCGTCGAGGTGGACGAGCAGGCCGAGGTCGTGGGCGTGGGAGCAGACGGCGGCGATCTCGTCGGGGGTGTAGACGGTGCCGAGTTCGGTCGTGTTGGACAGCGACACGACACGCGGCTGGGCGCGGTGCACGTCGCCGAACCCCCACGCCTGCCGGTCGATCAACTCGGGGGTGAGCTTGCCGTCGGGGGCGGGGACGGTCAGCAGCTTGATGCCGCCGGCGACCTCGGGGGCGCCGCCCTCGTCGGTGTTGATGTGGGCGCTGTCCGCGCAGATGACCGCCTCCCAGTGGGCGGTCATGGCCCGCAGGGAGACGACGTTCGCGGCCGTGCCGTTGAACACCGGCCAGGTCTGGGCGCGCTCGCCGAAGTGCCGCCGGAAGACGTCCTGCAGGGCCTCGGTGTAGACGTCGTCGCCGTAGGAGATCTGGTGTCCGCCGTTGGCCGCCGCGATGGCCTGGAGGATCTCCGGGTGCACGCCGGCGTAGTTGTCGCTGGCGAACGAGATGAGCTGGGGGTCGTGCCGGGGAATCAAGAAGTCAGGTCCCATCGCGTGCCGTTGATCTCCTGCGCGGGCCGGTCGTAAAGGCCGCCGATCGCCGCCGCCAGGTCGTTCACGTCGGTGAAGCCGGCGAATCGCGCGTCCGGCCTGGCCGCGCGCATGGCGTCGTTCACCAGGGCCTTGACCACGAGGATCGTGGCCGCGCTCGACGTGCCGCGCAGCGCGTCGGCCAGGGAGAGCGTCCAGGCCTCCGCCGCCGCCTTGGCCGCCGCGTACGCCGCGCCGCCCGCCTCGGGGTGCTGGGCCGCCTTGGCGGAGACGATCACGAAGCGGCCGTTGTCGCTGCGGCGCAGCAGCGGCTCGAAGGCCAGCGACACGTGCTGGAGCGTGCGGATCAGCAGGTCGTGCAGCGCGTCCCAGTCGGCGAGGTCGGTCTCGGCGAACGAGCCGCTCCCGCGCCATCCGCCGACCAGGTGCACCACGCCGTCGACGCGCCCGTGCTCGGCCTCGATCCGCGCGGCCAGGTCGTTCACGGCGGCGCGGTCGAGCAGGTCGGCGTCCCGCCTGCCGACGCCGATCACAGTGTGTCCATTTTTACGGAAATATCCGGTCACAGCTTCACCGGTGGGGCCGCCGGCCCCGGTCACCAGAATGATCATGCTCGGAGTCCCTCAGTCGATTCGACCACGTCGGCCAGCTTACGGCGGAGGGCCTCGTAGAACATGCTCAGGGGGAACTCGTCCGGCAGGACGGCGTCCACCTTGGCCTTCTGCTCCTCCGGCAGCACCTGGATCCCCCGGGCCCACGTCGACGCCGGATGCGGCGGGACGTACGCGCTGACCAGCTCGTACGCCGCCAGCCAGTGCGCCAGCTTGGACCTGTCGATGCTGTCGCGGTACAACTTCTCGACCTCGCCCCGCAGGTCGGCCACGCCGTCGGTCACCCGCTCCCAGTCGATGGTGAGCCGGTTGTCGGTCCACCGCACGATGTCGTTGCGGTGCAGGTACGCGAAGAGCAGCTGCCCGCCGAGCCCGTCGTAGTTGCGCACCCGCCTGCCGGTGATCGGGAACCGGAACAGCCGGTCGAACAGGATCGCGAGCCGCACGTACCGGGCGTACGGGACACCTCGCGCCTCCAGCTTCACCGCCTCGCCGAACGCGGTCAGGTCGCAGCGCAGCTCCTCCAGCGCGTACAGCCAGTACGGCATCCGCTGCTTGATCATGAACGGGTCGAACGGCAGGTCGCCGTGGCTGTGCGTACGGTCGTGCACCAGGTCCCACAGCACGAACGTGTCCTGCGCGAGCCGCTGCGACTCCAGCAGCCTGGCGGCGTCGGGCGGCAGGTCGAGCCGGAGCGTCTCGGTCGCGGCCCTGGACACCCGGCGGAACCTGGCGGCCTCCCGGTCGGCGAAGATGCCGCCCCAGGTGAAACGCTCGGGCGCGGTCCGCACGGCGACCGTCTCGGGGAACAGCACGGCGGAGTGCGTGTCGTAGCCGGAGGTGAAGTCCTCGAACGCGATCGGCACGAACATCGGGTTGTCGTAGCCGTCCGCCTCCAGCTCGGCCAGCCAGCCGGGCCAGATCGTACGGATCCAGACGGCTTCGAGGTTGCGGTCAGGGTTGCCGTTCTGGGTGTACATCGGGAAGACCACGACGTGCTCCAGGCCGTCCTCGCGCTGCGTGTCGGGGTGGAACTGGTCGAGCGAGTCGAGGAAGTCGGGCACGCCGAGTCCCTGCGCGGCCCACGTGGCCAGGTCGTCCTGGACAGCCTGGAGGTAGGCGGCGTCATGGGGGAAATATGGCGATATTTCGCCTACGTACCCCGCGATCACCCCGACCAGCTCGCGGGCCCGGCCCTTCGACTCCTCCGGCACCGAGCCGTCCTTGACCTGCAGCGGCCTCAGCTCCTCGACGGCCTCCTTCAGCCGGCCGAAGGCCGCCGCCTTCCGCTCACGGGTCACGTCGCGCCCGGCGCCGTCCGCGCCCGGCTCGGGAACGCGGGCGGCCCAGGTGACGACGTTGCCCCAGAGCGTACGGTGGTCGTAGTCGTCGATGAAGTGGTCGCCGAACAGGTCGGAGTCGGCGAACACGGCGACCCGGCCCTTGCCCCACCTCAGCGCCAGGGCCAGCGGCGCGCCCGCCGGGTCGGCGTCGTCCGACGTCGCGAACAGCACGGTCGCGCCCGCCTGCGACGCCACGCCGCTCGCGGCGGAAACATCCTGGCCGCTCGCGACGGGAACGTCCTGGGCACTCTCCTGGGCGCTCACGCCGGGAACGTCCTGGGCGCTTCCCTGGGCGCTCGCGGCGGGAACGTCCTGGGCGCTCGCCCCGAAGTCGCCGCCGGCGGTCACGGTGAGCGTGCCGGAGCGGTAGAAGCAGGCGCGCTCGACGCCGGCCAGCAGCCCGCCCGGCGCGACGGGCTCGGCGAGGACCCAGGTGGCGACATCCCTGTGCGCGTGCTTCTGGTCGCGCACGGTGGTGTGCTCGACGCCCACGCCGAACGGCGCGAGCAGCTCGCCGAGGTTGTTGCCGTACTTGTCCTGTTCCTCCTCGGCCAGCACCACCAGGCCGCCGCCCGCCGCGACGAAGGACCACACGGCGTCCAGCTCCGCGGCGCTGAAGACGGGACTTCCCTGGCCGGTGGTCCGTTCCCACCGCTCCCCCGACGGGTGCGCGATGACGAGGACGTCCTGCTCCGCCAGCACCTCGGGGCGGAGCTCTCCGGACGTGTGCGCCGCGACGGTGTACCCCAGGTGCCGCAGCACCCCGGCCGCGCGGGCGTAGCTGTTGTCGTCGGGATGGGCCGGGTTGATGGCCTCGGCCACCTCTCGCCGGACGGTCCACGACTCGCTGTGGGCCTCGTCGAACAACACCCGGGGGAACGCCTGCATGAAAAATCTCCTGCTTACATCGATTGCAGGCGCAAAATATACACACACGTTCGGCATGCTTCGTCAAAGTATCCCGAATAATGAGACGGACGAGCCTTCAGGACACGTGCACGCTCTGCCGGATGCGCGCCTGGGTGGCGTCGTCACAGGTGGCCTTGGCGCAGAAGTACATGACGAGCATGGTCTTCGGCTCGCGGTCGATCACGTAGCTGACGAAGCCGAGCCTGGTGCCGGTGACCGGGTCGCGCAGCGCGCCGTCGAAGCGGGTCGCCGGGCTGTTGCCCGCCTGGTCCGGCACGGGCCTGCCGACGTCGACCTGGCCGGGCAGCAGGGCGTCCATCTTGGCCTTCATCTGCTCGGAGGTGCCGCCGGCGTCGAGCGTGTCGGAGACCTGCACGTACAGGCCGGCGGCGCTGTCGGGCTCGTCGGAGACGATCTGGGAGACCGTCGTCCAGTCGGCGGCGGGGCCGGCGACGAACAGTTTCTCGAACTCGGTGGCGTGCGGCGAGGCCACCGCGAACAGGTCCTGATGGGTGCGAACGGTCCAGTCGCCGGGGTACTCGAACGTGAGCGGCGCGGCGGAGCTGGTCTTGTAACGCTCCCAGGTCTCGCCCTGGTGGTTCAGGACGATCATCGCGACGAGGGCGAGCGCCGCGGCGGCGGCGACGAGCGTGGCCGCCACGATCGGGATCCGCCCGGGGCGTCTCGGCGGGGAGGGCGGTGAGGGTTGCGTGGGCGCCCCGTGCGCCCCGCCCGAAGCCTGGGCGAACGCCGACGCGGCATGCGGCCCGGAAGGCGGGCCCGAGTGCGGGCCCGAGTGTGAGCCCGAGTGCGGACCCGAACCCCGGCCGGAGTGCGGGCCGGAGTGCGCTTCGGACGGCCCCTGGTTCGGACCGGAGGACGGGTTCGGAAGCGCGCCGGAGGACGGGGGCGCGTGCGGGC
>NZ_SMLD01000107.1:0-32139 GCF_004352805.1 Nonomuraea mesophila | reverse complement strand
CGTAGTCGTGATACATCACACCCGCGAACACACCCGTCCGGCTCCCCCGCAACCCCACCGGACTGATCCCCGCCCGCTCAATCGCCTCCCAGGAGGCCTCCAGCAACAACCGCTGCTGCGGATCCATGGCAAGTGCCTCACGCGGCGAAATCCCGAAGAACCCCGGATCGAACTCCGCCGCGTCATACAGGAACCCGCCCTGACGGGTGTACGAGGTGCCCTGGCTCTCCGGGTCGGGGTTGTAGAGCCTGTCCAGGTCCCAGCCACGGTCGGCGGGGAACTCGCCCACCCCGTCACGGGCCTGCGCCACCAGCTCCCACAGGTCCTCCGGAGAGAGCACCCCACCCGGGTACCGGCACGCCATGCCCACGATCGCGATCGGCTCGTCGACCGTCTTCGCGGCGGTGACGGCGGACTGGGCGGCCTGGCCGCCGGCCATCTGGCTGGCCAGGTGGTCGGCGATGGCCTCGGCGGTCGGGTAGTCGAAGATGAGCGTGGCCGGAAGCGGCACGCCGATGGCGGCCGTGAGCTGGTTGCGGAACTCGACGGCCGTCAGGGAGTCGAAGCCGAGCTCCTGGAAGGCGCGGTCGGGCTGCACCGCGTCCGCCGAGGCGTGCCCCAGCACCTTGGCCGCTTCCTTGCGGACGAGTTCCAGCAGCAACATCCTGCCGCGTTCCGCGCCCTCCAGCCCGGCGAGCCTGCGGGCCAGCTTGGACCCGGTCGAGCGGGCCACCTGCCGTACGGACCCGCGTACGAGCCCGCGCAGCAGCGCGGGAAGGCGCGAGCCCCGGCCGGCCAGCGCGCTCGTGTCGATGCGCAGCGGCACCAGCACCGCCGTGTCCGAGCCGGACCCGGCGTCGAACAGCGCCAGCGCCTCGTCCACGGGCAACGCCGGCAGGCCCTGACGCCGCATGCGCTCGAAGTCGGCCTCCCCCAGCGAGCCGCTCATGCCGGCGTCGGTCTCCCACAGCCCGTACGCCAGCGACGTGGCGACCAGGCCCGACGACCGCCGGTGCGCGGCCAGGGCGTCGAGGAACACGTTCGCGGCGGCGTAGTTGGCCTGGCCCGCCGCGAGGACGGAGCCGCCGGCGGACGAGAACAGCACGAACGCCGACAGGTCGAGGTCGCGGGTCAGCTCGTGCAGGTGCCAGGCTGCGTCGGCCTTCGGCCCCAGCACGCGGTCCAGCCGTTCCGCCGACAGCGAGGCGACCAGCCCGTTGTCGCTGACGCCCGCGGCGTGCACCACGCCGCGCAGCGGGCGCTCGGCGGGGACGGACGCGATCAGGGTGGCGAGCGCGTCGCGGTCGGCCACGTCGCAGGCCGCGACGTCCACCGAGGCGCCCAGTTCGGACAGCTCGGCGACCAGCTCGGCCGCGCCCGGGGCGTCGAGCCCGCGCCGGCTGACCAGCAGCAGGTTCGCGACCTCGTGCTCGGTGACCAGGTGACGCGCCACCAGCGCGCCCAGTCCACCGGTGCCGCCGGTGACGAGGACGGTCCCGTCGGGCCCGAACACCGGCTCACCCGCCGAGGTCGTGGCCCGCACCAGGCGCGGCGCCCGGATCTGGCCACCGCGGACGGCCGCCTCCGGCTCTCCCGAGGCCGCCACCCCGGCCAGCGTCGCCCACGACTCGGCGCTGCCGTCCACGTCCACCAGCACGAACCGGCCCGGGTTCTCCGCCTCGGCCGCCCGTACCAGACCCCACACCGGCGCCACCGACACGTCCACGCGATCACCGTCGTCCACGGCCACCGCACCCCGCGTCACCACCACCAGCCGCGACGACGCGAACCGCTCATCGGCCAGCCATCCCTGCACGGCGCTCAGGACGTCGGCGGCGGTTCCGTGCACGGCGTCGAGGACGTCCGCCTCCGGCGGGGTCACGACGTACGTGACGGCGTCGGGCACGGCGGTGTCCTCGGCGATCGAGGCCAGCTCGGGCAGTTCGCGGAGCTCGGCGGTGTCGGCGGCGGAGACGGGGGTCCACTCCACCCGGAACAACGCCTCGGAGTGGTCGTTGCCGGCGGCGGTCAGCTGGTCCGCCGTGACCGGGCGGACGGCGAGCGAGTCGACCGACAACACCGGGGAGCCGTCGGCGTCGGCGATGGTCAGCGCGATGGAGGTCTCGCGCAGGCGGGTGATCCGCACCCGTACGCTGCTCGCGCCCGCCGCGTGCAGCCGCGCACCGGCCCAGGAGAACGGCAGCACCGTCTGCCCGTCACCGGCGATCAGCTGGGCGTGCATCGCGGCGTCGAGGAGGGCGGGGTGCAGCGCCGACCTGGCCGCGTCCGCGTGCGCCTGCTCGGGCAGCTCGACCTCGGCGAACACGTCCTGGTCCCGCCGCCACGCGGCCTGGAGGCCCTGGAAGACGGGCCCGTACTCGTACCCCATGTCCAGCAGCAGGTCGTAGGCGCCGGACACGTCGACCGCCTCGGCGCCGGCCGGCGGCCACTGCTCCAGCCCGTCCGCGGGCGCGGGCGCGGCGGCGGACAGCGCGCCTTCGGCGTGCCGGGTCCACGTGCCGGCGGTGTCGCCGTCGGCGCGGGAGTGGATGGCGATCGGCCGCGCGCCGGAGGCGTCGGCGGCGCCGACGACCACCTGCACCTGGCGTGCGCCGCCGGCGGGCAGCAGCAGCGGCGCCTGCAGGGTGAGTTCCTTGACGAGGGGGCTGTCCACCTGGTTGCCCGCCTGCAGCGCCAGTTCGAGGAAGGCCGTGCCGGGGAGCAGGATCGTGCCGTTGACGGCGTGGTCGGCCAGCCACGGCTGGGCGGCCACGGACAGGCGGCCGCTGAGCACGACGGACTCGCCGCCGGCCACCTCGGTCACCGCGCTCAGCAGGGGGTGGTCGAACGCCGCCAGCCCCGCTCCCGCCATGTCGCCGGCCCCGGAGCGGGCGGAGATCCAGTACCGCTGGTGCTGGAAGGCGTAGGTGGGCAGGTCCACGGGCGAGGGGTGAGCGGGGGCGAAGAACGCCTCCCAGTCGACGGCCACGCCGCGCACGTGCAGGTGGCTCAGGGCCTGCACGAAGGCGAGGGGCTCCGGACGGTCCTTGCGCGTGCTGGGGACGAAGACGCCGTCCCCTGCGCTCTGCTGGGCCAGCGCGGTGAGGGTGGCGTCGGGGCCGACCTCGATCCAGACCTTGGCGCCGGTCGCGCGGGCGGCGGTGACGCCGTCGGCGAACCGCACGGCGCCGCGTACGTGCTCGACCCAGTAGGCGGGGTCGGTCAGCTGACCCGGCTCGGCCAGACGACCCGTCACGTTCGAGACGACCGGAACCGCAGGCTCGTGGAAGGTGATCCCGCCGATCGCCTGCGCGAACTCCGCCAGCATCGGCTCCATCAACGGCGAATGGAAAGCATGCGACACCCGCAACCGCCGGGTCCGCGCCTCCACCAGGCCCTCGATCTCCGCGACCGCCGCCTCGTCACCCGACACCACCACCGCAGCCGGACCATTGACCGCCGCGATCCCCACCCGATCCTCACGACCGGCCAGCAACGGCAGCACCTCGGCCTCCGCAGCGGCCACCGCCAGCATCGCCCCACCAGAAGGAAGCGCCTGCATCAACCGGGCACGAGCCGCCACCAAAGCACAGGCGTCCTCCAGCGAGAACACCCCAGCCACATGAGCGGCCGCGATCTCCCCGATCGAATGACCGACCAGCACGTCCGCCCGCACGCCCAGCGACGCCAGCAGCCGATACAGCGCGACCTCGAAGGCGAACAGCGCGGGCTGGGTCATCCCGGTCTCGTTCAGCACCCCCTCGGGGTCGCTGAACATCACCTCGCGTACGGGATGCGGCAGCAACGGGTCGAGCACCCGGCAGATCTCGTCCAGCTCGGCGCCGAACACGGGGAACGCCTCGGCGAGTTCCTTGCCCATGCCGAGTCGCTGGCTGCCCTGCCCGGCGAACAGCAGCGCCACCTTCCCGCCGGAGCCGCTGCCCGAGATCGCGGCCGAGGGGTCCTCGGCCAGCGCCTCAAGCCCGGCCAGCAGTTCTGAGCGGTCGGCGCCCACGACGACCGCCCGGTGCTCCAGCACGCTGCGGCCGCCGGCCAGCGTCCAGGCGACCCCGGCCGGGTCCGCCTCCGGGTGCCGCTCGGCCCACGAGGTGAGCCGCCGGGCCTGACCGGCCAGCGCCTCAGGGCTCTTGGCCGAGATCATCCAGGGCAGCACCGGCAGGGCCGCGGCGTCGCCCGTGGGGGCCTCGTCCTCGTCACCCTGCTCGATGATCACGTGGGCGTTGGTGCCGCTCACTCCGAAGGAGGAGACGGCGGCGCGGCGCGGGCGGTCGAGCTCGTCCCACGTACGGGCCTCGGTCAACAGCTCCACCGCACCCGCAGACCAATCCACATGCGGCGACGGCTCATCCACGTGCAACGTCCGCGGCAACGTCCCGTGCCGCAACGCCATCACCATCTTGATCACACCACCGACGCCCGCAGCCGCCTGCGCATGACCGATGTTCGACTTCAACGACCCCAGCCACAACGGCCGATCCCGCTCCTGACCATAGGCCGCGATCAACGCCTGCGCCTCGATCGGGTCACCCAGCGACGTGCCCGTCCCATGAGCCTCGACCGCGTCCACCTCACCCGCCGACAGACCCGCGTTCGCCAACGCCTGACGAATCACCCGCTGCTGCGACGGACCATTCGGAGCCGTCAACCCGTTGCTCGCACCGTCCTGGTTGATCGCACTGCCCCGCACCACCGCCAGCACCCGATGACCATGCCGGCGCGCATCCGACAACCGCTCCACCAGCAACATGCCGACGCCCTCGGCCCACCCCGTGCCGTCGGCACCGGCCGCGAACGCCTTGCACCGACCGTCCGGCGACAACCCACGCTGACGCGAGAACTCCACGAACGTCCCCGGCGTCGCCATGACCGTCACGCCGCCGGCCAGCGCCAGGTCGCACTCGCCCGACCGCAGCGCCTGCACCGCGAGATGCAGCGACACCAGCGACGACGAGCACGCGGTGTCCACCGTCACCGCCGGACCCTCGAACCCGAACGTGTACGACACCCGCCCGGACGCGATGCTGCCCGAGTTGCCGGTGCCGACCAGGCCCTCCAGCTCCTGAGGCACGGAGGTGGGCGCGTAGTCGTGGTACATCACCCCGGCGAACACGCCGGTCCGGCTGCCCCGCAACCCGGCGGGATCGATACCGGCCCGCTCCATCGCCTCCCACGACGTCTCCAGCAACAACCGCTGCTGCGGATCCATCGCCAGCGCCTCACGCGGCGAGATCCCGAAGAACGCCGGATCGAACTCCCCCGCCTCGTACAGAAAACCACCGTGCCGCGCATACGTCGTGCCACGGCTGTCCGGGTCGGGGTCGTAGAGCCTGTCCAGGTCCCAGCCACGGTCGGCGGGGAACTCGCCGATCGCGTCCTGGCCGGAGTCCACCAGATTCCACAGGTCCTCGGGTGAGAGCACCCCGCCGGGGAACCGGCAGGCCATTCCCACGATCGCGATCGGCTCGCGCGCCGCCTCGGCAAGAGAACGGTTCTGCGCACGCAGCCGTTCCGTCTCCTTCAAGGAGGAACGCAGGGCCTCGATGAGCTTGGTGTCGTTCGCAGCCATTCTCGCCTCGTACTCTTCGTGCTACCGAAAGGGGGATCTACGCCTGGGCGGCGGGGATGTTCTCGGTGATCGTCCGCATGACCGCGGCGGCGTGGTCGTTCAGGTAGAAGTGACCGCCGCTGAAGACGTGCAGGTCGAACGCGCCGGTCGTGTGCTCCTTCCAGCGCGCCGCCTCGTCGGTGCTGACGTGGGGGTCGCGGTCACCGGTCAGGACGACGACGGGTGCGCCGATCGTGGCGCCGGGCGTGCAGCGGTAGGTCATGATGGCCGTGTAGTCGCCGCGCAGCGACGGCAGGATCATGCTCTGCAGCTCGGGGTCCGCCAGCATGCGCACGTCGGTGCCGCCGAGCCGGCGCACCTCCGCGAGCAGCGCCTGGTCGCCCTCCTTGTGCACGGTCTCGACCCGTACGCAGGAAGGCGCGCGCCGACCGGAGGCGAACAACACCCGCGGCGCGAGGTCCCGCTCCTCCAGCCTCCTGGCCACCTCGAACGCGACGACGGCGCCCATGCTGTGCCCGAAGAAGGCCATCGGCCGGTCCGCCAGGGGCACGATCTCCGCCGTGACCCGGTCCGCGAGCTCGCCGATGTCGTCGATGCACGGCTCGTGGCGGCGTTCCTGCCGCCCCGGGTACTGGATCGCCAGCACGTCGAACCGCGGCGTCAGCTGCTTGGCCACCGGGTGGAAATAGGAGGCCGAGCCGCCCGCGTGCGGGAAGCAGATCAGGCGCGTGGCGGTGTCACGGCCGGCCGGCGCGGCGAAGAAGCGCCGCACCCACGTTCCGGTTTCGGTGATCACTGGGTCTTCCTTCCGTTGATGTCCGCACTCACCCTGGCGACCAGGAGTTGGGGGCCTGGAATGTGTGCGGTTCGTCCCAGGCGGGCGGCCGGGAGGAGGGGCCGCCGCGCCAGGACCGGCCGTCCCGCTCGCCCGCCCTCGTCGCGGGCCGGGGCGGGGCGTTCGGCTCCTGCACGCCGGGCCGGAGGCGGTGCAGCAGCGCCGTCACCACCGCGGCCAGCTCCTCCTGGTCCAGTTCGCCGCGTACGAACCTGAACACCGCGCCGTCGCCCCCCATCACATCGGCAGGTTTCCGTGTTTGCGGTAGGGCACCTTGGCGGTCTTCGCGCGCAGCATGGCCAGCGAACGCGCGAGAACCGCCCTGGTCTCGGCCGGGTCGATCACGTCGTCGACCAGCCCGCGCTCAGCGGCGTAGTAGGGGTGCATCAGCTCCTGCCGGTACTCCCTGATCAGCCGGACGCGGGCCGAGTCGGGGTCGTCGGCCGCGGCGATCTCCTTGCGGAACACGACGTTCGCGGCGCCCTCCGCGCCCATGACGGCGATCTCGTTCGTCGGCCACGCGAACGACAGGTCCGCCCCGATGGACCGGGAGTCCATCACGATGTACGCCCCTCCGTACGCCTTGCGCAGGATGACCTGGATGCGCGGGACGGTGGCGTTGCAGTACGCGTACAGCAGCTTGGCGCCGTGCCGGATGATGCCGGCGTGCTCCTGGTCGCGGCCGGGCAGGAAGCCGGGCACGTCGACCAGGGTGACGAGCGGGATGCTGAACCCGTCGCAGAACTGCACGAACCGGGCCGCCTTCTCCGAGGCGTTGATGTCCAGCACGCCCGCCAGCGAGGCCGGCTGGTTGGCCACGATGCCGACGACCTGGCCGTCGATCCTGGTCAGGGCGCAGACCACGTTGGTGGCCCACGTGCTGTGGACCTCGAAGAAGTCGCCGTCGTCGGCGATCTCGTGCAGGACCTCGCGCATGTCGTACGAGCGGCTCAGCTCCGAGGGCACGATGTCGAGCAGCGCCTCGCACCGCCGGTCCGCGGGGTCGGCGGTGGCCAGGTCGGGCGGCGACTCGCGGTTGTTGGCGGGCAGGAGCGAGAGGAGGTAGCGGACCTCCTCCAGGCAGTCGGTCTCGTTGTCGTAGACGAAGCCGGCGGCGCCGGAGACGGTGCCGTGCACCTGGGCTCCGCCGAGCTCGTCATGGCTGATCTTCTCGCCGGTGACCGCTTCGACCACGTTGGGGCCGGTGATGTACATCTGCGAGATGCCGCTGACCATGAACGTGAAGTCGGTGAGCGCCGGCGAGTAGGTGGCGCCGCCCGCGCAGGGACCGAGGATCACGCTGATCTGCGGGATGACCCCGGAGGCCTGCACGTTGCGCTGGAAGATGCCGCCGTAGCCGGCGAGCGCGGTCACGCCCTCCTGGATGCGGGCGCCGGCGCCGTCGCTGAGGCTGACGAGCGGCGCGCCGGTCGTCATGGCCAGGTCCATGAGCTTGTGGATCTTCTGGGCGTGCGCCTCGCCCAGCGAGCCGCCGAAGATGCGGAAGTCGTGCGCGTAGACGAAGACGGTACGGCCGTGCACCTTGCCCCAGCCGGTGATCACGCCGTCGGTGTAGGGCCGCCGGTTCTCCATGCCGAAGCCGCTGGCGCGATGCCGGCGCAGCGGCTCGATCTCGGTGAAGGTGCCGGGGTCGAAGAGCAGGTCGAGCCGCTCGTCGACGGTGAGCTTGCCCCTGGCCCGCTGCGGGTCCTTGGCAGGCCGAGCTTCCCCGCCGCGCGCCTGATCCTTGATCATGCCGAGTTCGGCCACCCGCTCCCGCAGGGAGAGAGGCGGTTCCAAGCCGCGTTCTGTGGTCAGAGTCACGTTGCGTATATCCTCTCGGCCTATGAGCGGGATATCAGCTGACACGCCCTTCGAGCGCGTGCCCGGATGCCCCGCCCCAGTCACGTTTCATTCCAGCCCATGGGGCCGCGGATCAGCTACGGGATTCGCCCCCTAATATCCGCCTGCATTCCCCTACGGAATCCCCTGGACGGCGACCGAGGAGAAAGCACGCCATTCCTGGGGACCGGCCGGGAATTCAACGCGGTGCGGCCGCCCCGGTTGAGGGGGGCGATAAGGGTTGCCCATGCGCGCCTGCATGGCCGGCGGCGAAGCGGCACGTCTAGTGGGGCATAGGGGTTACCCCACGCTTCTCGCGTCGCGAATACTGGTGCCGCTCGGCAACCTGAAATCTCGCCGGTGTGCCCGGCCGGGGCGCACCAGCGCGGCGCGTAAGGAGACACCGGTGGACTTTGGTTTATTCTATTTCGCGGACGGTGTCCGTACCGGGACCGACCAATACCGGCTCCTGCTCGAAGGGGCCAGGTTCGCCGACAGCAACGGTTTCTCCGCGGTGTGGACACCCGAGCGGCATTTCCATGAATTCGGCGGCCGATATGCCAATCCCGCGGTGACCGGGGCGGCCGTGGCCGCCGTGACCGAGAACGTCGCGATCCGCGCGGGAAGCGTCGTGGCGCCGCTGCACCACCCGGCACGCATCGCCGAGGAATGGGCGATGGTGGACAACATGTCCGGCGGCCGGGCCGGCGTCTCGTTCGCACCCGGCTGGCACGTGGTGGACTTCGCGCTGCGGCCGGAGAACTACGCCGACCGCCGCCAGGTCACCATGGACACCATCGACACGGTGCGGAGGTTGTGGCGGCAGGAGGAGGTGGAGCTGGTCGACGGCGCCGGCGAGTCGGTCAAGCTGCGCACCCACCCGGCGCCGGTCCAGCCGGAACTGCCCACGTGGCTCACCAGCTCGGGCAACCCGGAGACGTTCCGCCAGGCGGGCGACCTCGGCGTCGGCATTCTCACCCACCTGCTCGGCCAGAGCCTCGACGACCTCGTCCGCAAGGTCGCCGAATACCGCGAGCACTACGCCAGGGCGCACAACGGGACCGGCCACGTCGCGCTGATGTTGCACACGTTCGTCGGCGACGACCGTGCCAAGGTGCGGGAGGTGGTGCACGACCCGTTCACCGACTACCTGCGCAGTTCGCTGGGCCTGGTCCTGAAGGCGGCGGAGGAGCTGATGCCGGGCATCGACCCGGACGAGATGGACCCGGAGGACATCGAGTTCCTCCTGGAGGTCTCCTTCGAGCGGTACTTCGAGACGGGCGGCCTGTTCGGCACCGTCGACGACGGCATGGCCGTGCTGAGCTCCCTGGAGCAGATCGGCGTCGACGAGGTGGCCTGCCTCATCGACTTCGTGCCCGACACGGACGCCGTCCTCGACGGCCTGCGCCATCTCGCCCGGCTCAAGCAGCGGTGGGAAGCACGGTGAGCGCGCCGACGGCGGGCGCCGTCATGATCGACAGCGTGCGGCTGAGACGCGCGCTCGGTCACTATCCGACGGGCGTCGTGGTGATCGCGGCCCTGACGGACGGCGAGCCGCACGGTTTCACCGTCAACTCCTTCACCTCCGTCTCCCTCGATCCGCCCATCGTGAGCTTCTGCGCCGCCCACACCTCGACGACGTGGCCGCACATCCGCGCTGCGGGCGCCTTCACCATCAGCATGCTGAGCGCCGGTCAGGAGCGGGTGTGCCAGTCGTTCGCGAAGAAGGGGGCCGACCGGTTCTCCGGCGTCGGGTGGACGGCGAACGCGAGCGGCCATCCGGCGATCACCGGAGCGGTGGCGTGGATCGACTGCGTGCTCGACTCGTGCCACCTCGTGGGCGACCATGAACTGATCCTCGCCCGGGTGGTCGACCTGACCACCAACGACGACGCTGGCGACGACCCGCTGGTCTTCCACCGCGGAAGGCTGGGCCGGATGCTGCTCTGACCGGCGAAACGAATACAGGGCGCTCCCCACCGGAGAGCGCCCTGTATTTCTGTGCGCCGCCGGGGACTCGAACCCGCTGATTCGCGGCGGGCGACGCGTTCTCGAACCTCGCGGGGCGGGTCGCGGTCGTCAATGATGAGGAGGGACCCGTCGGCGGCGGCGACCGCCCCGCCATGTGCCGGAACCGTGCCTAAGAGCATTCAGCGAGCAACCACGGGAGCACCTCACCGTGGCCGGAGCCCCTCGAAAACCGAGAAACCCAGCTCAGCGTACTGAACTGGGTTCTCTCTGTTGTGCGCCGCCAGGGACTCGAACCCCGGACCCGCTGATTAAGAGTCAGCTGCTCTGACCAACTGAGCTAGCGGCGCAACAGGTGTAACTGTATCAGCCGCCGAACGGTGCCCGCACATCATCCGAGCCGCGCAGCCACCCCCTCGTACGCCCCCAGCACCAGGTCCCAGAACCGCTTCACGTTCAGGGACGTCCCCACCTGCGCGTTCGCCCGCCGGTCGCCGACCCTGAAATCCGTCACCGTCATTCCCCGGGTGTATCGCCCGGCCGTCTCCACGTTCACCACGGCCGGAACACAGGTGAACAACGACGGGTCCAGCACGTACGCCACCGCGCAGGCGTCGTGGATGGCCGGGCCGCCCTCGGCCGTGACCCTGCCGTAGGAGCGGGCCGCGGGCTCCAGCAGGTCGCGGCCCAGCCGCCCGAGCGCGCGCATGCGGTCGAGCACGCCGGTGGTGACCATGGCCGTCAGCGTCACGTCCAGCCCCATCATCGTGACCGTCCACCCGGCGTCGAAGACGATCGCGGCGGCCTCGGGGTCGGCCAGCATGTTGAACTCGGCCGCCGGGTTGTAATTGCCCCGCGTGAAGGAGCCGCCCATGATGACCAGGTCGCGGGCCCACTCGACGACGCGCGGCTCCCGGCGTACGGCGAGGGCGAGGTTGGTCAGCGGCCCGATCGCCACCAGCGTGATCTCTCCGGGGGCGGCCCGCAGCGTCTCCACGATGAAGTCGGCCGCGTGCCCGTGCGACGGCCCCCGCTCGGCGGCGGGCAGCCGTGCGTCGCCGAGCCCGCCGGCGCCGTGCACGTGGGAGGCGCGGACGGTGCGCGGCAGCAGGGCGCCCGCGCTGCCCGGTGTCACCGGTACGTCGCCGAGCCGCAGGAACTCCCTGAGCGCCAGGGCGTTGGCGGTGGTCAGCTCCAGGTCGACGTTGCCGCCCACCGTGGTGATGCCGGTCAGGTGCACCGACGGGGAGCCCGCGATCAGGGCCAGGGCGAGCGCGTCGTCGATGCCGGGATCGCAGTCGAGGAGAAGCTTTTTCACGAAAGGTGAGGATACGCATGGATCGGGCCGGGCAGTTCCCCCAAAGCTGCCCGGCCCGATCGGTGGCGGTCCAGGCCGGCGTCTTCCCCCAAAAACGCCGGCGGTCCCGCACTGGCGAACCGCGGTCCCCCTCCGCGTCCGCTCCGGTGAAGGTCTATTGGCCTCTCGACCTGCTACAACGGTACCGAGACGAATGCAACGGTCGCGTCATAACGGGGTCGAATATCTGTTTAATCCCACCTACGGAAGTTCCAACCGAACCTCCGTACCTTCCTGAAGTGACCTGCTCACCGTGCAGTACTTCTCGTGCACCCGCTCCGCCACCGCCTCGAACACGGAGCGGGCGTCCTCCGACGGCAGCTCCACGTCGTACGTGACCGTCACGGGGCCTAGCTTGCTCTGCTCGACCTTCTCCGCCTGCACGGTCATCGCCAGGCGGACGAGCCGCTTGTTCCGCTGGGCCGTGAGCGGCTCGACGGTCACGATGTTGCACCCGCCCACCGCCGCCAGCAGCAGCTCGACCGGGGTGAACACGCCGTCCTCGTCGCCGCCGCCGATCCGTACCTCGGCGCCGCGGGCGTTCGTGGCCCGGAATCCGCCGTCATCAGTCCGCTCAACACGCACGTTTGCCATGTTCCCGACCTTAACCACCCCTCGCCGCGACGGGCCCAGGGGCGTGGGGGTCGCCCATTTAGCTGATTCCTCAGCTGTGTTCAGAAACCTTTCATCTTCGTTCAGCACCGTGAAGGACATGGCTAGCGAGGCGAGTGCGAACCAAGGTCCCATCCTCTTCTGGTGCGGTGTCGCGGTAGCCGAGTTCGGCGCGATCCAGCCGGGTCCCGGCCACCTGTGGAGCCCCACCTCCTACGTCGCGGCGGCGCTGCTCGCCGGGGTCGGCCTGCTCAGCGTCAAGGCCGCCGGCCACCTGCGCACCGAGGAGGCCAGGCAGCGGCTGCGGCTCGGCGGCTACCTGACCGGGGCGCTGCTGGTGGCCTACCAGGCCGGGGCGGCGCCCCAGGCGACGGAGCCCGGCCGCGTGGTCTGGCTGCTGCTGTACGCGCTGGCGGCCGTCATGGCGGTCATGAGCCACCGAGTCCCGAGACAGGGCAAACCGGTGCTGCTGATCGCCACCGGCGTCGACCCGCGCACCCTGCGCATCCGGCTGGCCAGGGAGCCCGGCACCGTCGCCGTCTACAGGACCGAGCGCGCCACCGACGAGCTCCGCGACCTGGAGGCCAGGTACGGGCTCGTCCTCGTCGTCGGCCACGAGCACGATCCCAAGGTCAAGGAGCGCCTGAGCGCCTCGGGACTGAGCCGCGAGATCCCCGACATCGCCGAGCGCGAGGTGGTGGTGGCCGGTCCGCGCCCGTTCAAGCGGTACGTCAGCGGCGCCTTGACACGTCTCGCCGTTCCCAGATCACAGATCCGTTTCGAAAATGGACATAAGGTTTAGGCCGACGTTACGCGTCGTCTGAGACGGTAGGTGACGGACAAGGAGGCAAGGTGACGACTTTCCCCGGAACCGCCCGTGTCGAGATGGTCATGGGCATGCCCGTCAGCGTGGACATCCGCACGGCGCTCCCCGATCGTGAGCTGACCCCTCTGCTGGATGACGCTTTCGCCTGGCTCAGGTGGGTGGATGACACCTTCAGCCCGGTCAAGGAGGACAGCCAGATCGGCCGGCTCAACCGCAGCCAGACCATCAGGCAGATCCCGGAGCTCATCGAGGTCCTGCACCGCTGCGACGAGCTCAGCCGGCTCACGGACGGCTGGTTCGAGGCCCGCATCGACGGCGTGACCGACCCGTCCGGCTACATCAAGGGCTGGGCGCTCGAACGCCTGTCGCGCGCCCTGGTCAACGCGGGCGCCGGCGACCACCGCCTCAACGCGGGCGGCGACATCCGCGTACGCGGCTCGGCCGCACCGGGCAGGCGCTGGCGGATCGACGTGCGCGACCCGCACACCGGCCTGGTCCGCAAGGTCGTCCTCGCCCACGACCTGGGCATCGCCACCTCGGGCGGGGCTCCCATCCTCAACCCGCGCACCGGCAAGGTGCAGCGCGGGCTCGGCTCGGTCACGGTGATCGGGCCCGACCTCGGTACGGCGGACGCCTACGCCACCGCCATCTACGCCATGGGGCCCGTCCTGGCCAGGCGCTTCGCCGCCCGGCTCGCCGAGTCGGGGCCGTACCAGACCATGCTCGTCCTCAAGGACGGGCAGGAGGTCAGCACGCCGGGCTTCGCCGAGTACAGCGGCAACCACGCCCAGCTCGCGGGCTAGAAGCCGGAACAGAGCGCGGCGAGGGCCGGGCAGGGGCGAACGCCGGGCAAAGGCCGAACGCTGGGCGAAGGCCGAGCGCCGGTCAGTACAGCCAGGCGTCGGGCGGAGGCTAGGCGTCGGGGTGCTTGCGCAGATAGTCGAGGTAGATGGGGCGCAGCGCCTCCCCCAGCTCACCCTCGCCCGACGCGATGGCGTCACTGAGCAGCGCCGAGACCCGGCTGAGGTTGTTGGCGCTCTCGTCAGAATGCCCGGTGGCGGCCTCGGCGGCAGGGATGACCTTCAACAGTTCCCACAGAAACCCCAGATCCCCATGGCGTACGGCATAACGCACCGCCCGATCGTGCAACTCGTTGGCCGGCAACGACTCGAGCCCGTCCGCGTTCATCTCGTACCTCCCCTGCACGCACCTTCCCGAGCAGGACGGGCCATAACCGGCGACTACCGGCGGTGACCGCCGCGCATCGTTGTGCTCGCGCCTCTATCGCGGCGCCGTTCCCAAGTGGGAGGATCAAGCAGCGTGAGATTCATCATCAGAACCCTTGCGGCAGCGGTGGCCCTGTGGGTCGCCATCCAGCTCGTCCCGGGCATCGGTGTCGACCTCGAGGCGAACACGGCGCAATACTGGGGCGTCCTGGTGATCGTGGCCCTGATCTTCGGCATCATCAACGCGATCGTCAAGCCCATCGTCAAGACGCTGGGGTGCGCACTCATCGTGCTGACGCTCGGCCTCTTCCTCCTCGTGATCAACGCCGCCATGCTGATGCTGACGGGGTTCATCGCCGAGCAGGTCGACATCCCCTTCCAGGTCGACAACTTCTATCCGGCCGCGTTCTGGGGCGCGATCATCATCAGCGTGGTGAGCTGGCTGCTCGGCCTGTTCATCCCCGACAACGACTGAGTCCCCATGGAGCTCGACGGCGCCGGTCTCACCTGTGCGCAGGTGCACGAGGCGGCGTACGACGGGGCCCGGGTCACGATCTCCTCCATCGATCGGGCTCGGGCCGCGTGGGCCACCGCCCAGGGGCTACGGGGCCCCGTCTACGGGCGGAGCACCGGCGTCGGCGCCAACAAGGCCGTCCCCGTCGAAGCTCCCGGGCTCGACCTGCTGCGCAGCCACGCGTGCGGCGCCGGCCCGCCGATCGAGCCCGCCCGCGCCAGGGCGATGCTCGTCGTGCGGCTCAACCAGTTCGTCGCGGGCGGCTCCGGCGTCGATCCTGCCGTGCTCCCCGTGCTGGCGGACGCCTTCAACGCCGGTTTCACCCCGCCCATCAGGACGTACGGCGCCATCGGCACCGGCGACCTGACGGCCCTCGCCATCACCGCCCTGTGCCTGCTGGGCGAGCTCCCCTGGCGGCACGACAGCGCCTCGCCGCCCGCCGAGCCCCGCTTCGCGCTGGCGTCGAGCGACGCGCTGCCGTTCATCAGCTCGGGGGCCGCCACGCTCGCCGACGCCGCCATCGCCTGTCATCGCCTGCGCCGGCTCCTCGAGGCGGCCGTCGACGTCGCCGCGATGTCATTCACCGCCGTCGACGCCTCGGCGGAGCCGCTGGCCGCCCCCGTGCAGGAGGCCCGCTCTCATCCGGGGCAGGCCGTCGTCGCCGCCCGCCTGCGGGCCCTGCTCAGCCAGGGGCTCGCCACCCGCATCCAGGACCCGTACGGCTTCCGGGCCTTCGCCCAGGTGCACGGGGCGACCATGGACGCGCTCGACAGGACCGTCGCCACCATCGAGGTCGACCTCAACTCGGCCACCGAGAACCCGCTGATCGCGGGCACGCTGGCCTGGCACAACGGCAACTCGCACGGGGCGCCGGTGGCGCTGGCCCTCGACGCGCTGCGGGCGGCGATCGTCCAGACCGCCCAGCTCAGCACCGCCCGGCTGGCCGCGCTCATGGATCCCGCCTACACCGGCCGCCTGCCCTTCCTCGCCCAGCGGCCCGGCGCCTCGGGTGCCCTCATCCTCGAATATGTGGCCCAGGACGCCATGGCCGTGCTGCGCCACCTCGCGGTGCCGGTGACGACGGGCACGGCGGTGATCTCCCTCGGCACGGAGGAGCACGCGAGCTTCGCGACCCAGGCCGCCCGCCTGGCGCTGCGCTGCCTGGAGCCGCTGTCGCTCGTGCTGGCCTGCGAGCGCACCGCGGCCCTCAGGGCCCGCCAGGCCCCGCCCCCCGACCGGCCGCTCACCGACGACCTGGAGGAGTCACGCCGCGCTCTGACGGCCCCCTATGAGCCGCGGTGACCGGCCGGCCGGCGAAGGTCCGGAGCGCGGGCGACCGAGCCGCGTTCGCGCAGCGCGGGAGCTTGTACGACGTGGCGCCGCCGGGTGCCGCCGTCGGCCGCCGCCGACATGAGCCGGACCGCGGCCCTGATGATGCCGTCGATGCCCCAGTCGACCGTCGTCAGCCCCGGCGTGAGCAGGCCCGACATGGGGTGGTTGTCGTAGCCCATGACCGACACGTCGCCCGGGATCGACAGGCCGAGCTCCTGGGCCGCCGCGTAGACGCCGTAGGCGATCGAGTCGGCGAAGCAGAAGACGGCGGTCGGGACCTTCTCCGACAGGACCTCGTGGGCCACCGCCGTCGCGTCGGGCAGACCGTGGGGCGAGGTGGCGACCTGGATGTCCAGGCCCAGCCGCTCGGCCTCGGCCATCACGAACACGTCGGCGGGACGGTCGGGCGTGCTGGCCCGGGTGGGGGTGAGCACGGCGATGCGGTGGTGGCCGAGGGCGCGCAGGTGCTCAAGGGCCAGGGTCACGCCGCGCCGGTTGTCGAAGACGACCTCGCCGGCCGTGCCCGCGATCGAGTCGCCGACCGCGATCACCGGCAGCGACTCGCAGAGCTCCGGCCAGAACGCCGCCGCCGGGTCGATCGGCTGCACGATCATGCCGTCGACCCGCTGGTCGCGCAGCTGCTGGGCGAGCACCCGCTCCCTGACGGGATCGCCGAAGGCGTCGAGGATCAGCGCGTAACGGTCTTTCTCCCGCAGGCCCCTGCTGATGCCGACCGCCAGGGACTGCTGCCACAGGTCCTCCAGCGAGCCGCACAGCAGCCCGATCATGCCGGTGCGTCCGCTGGCCAGCGCCCTGGCGATGGGATCGGCCTCGTAGCCGAGCTCGGCCGCGGCGACACGCACGCGCTCCTTGGTCTCCTCCGACACCTGCAGGCCGCGCAGCGCGTAAGAGACGGCCGCCGGGGACAGGCCCGTCGCCTGAGCCACCTCGCGGATCGTCGCTCTCTTCCGAGGCATTAGGCCAGCCTATTGGGTGCCACCGACGGAAAGTGATTTCGCGGCACAGGCATGTCGGCTCCGCCGTGTCGAAGATGCGGACGTACTTTCAGCATCCATCCTGACGCGCCGCGTGTCGAGGTCCCGCGGGCGTTCGGCGAGCTGTTGACAAGCGTGAAGTGAAGCGGTTCACTGAACCGTATCAGTGAACCGTTTCACGTCTTCGATTTCGCTGCGTAGCGGCTTTACATGTATTGTGAGTAGGAAATAGGGGAAGGAGTGGCCCGTGAGCATCGACGTGCACCAGCACCTGTGGACCGGCGCGTTCGTCGACGCCCTGCGCGCCCGCACCTCCCCGCCCCGGCTCGACGGCTGGACGCTCCTCCTCGACGGCGAGCCGCCGTACGCCGTCGACCCCGCCGATCACGGGCACCGCGACACCACCGGCCTCGACCTGGCCCTCGTGTCGTTGTCGAGCCCGCTCGGCGTCGAGTTCCTGCCGCCCGAGGAGTCCTGGCCGCTGATCGACGCCTACCACGACGGCGCCCTGGCGCTCGGCGAGCCCTTCGGCGCGTGGGCGGCCACCTGCCACAGCGACGCCGACCCCGACCGCCTGGCCAAGGACCTCGCCCGGGGCTTCGCCGGGTTGCAGATCCCCGCGGCGGCCGCGCCCGACGACCGGCTGCTGGAGGTGCTGACCGACCTCGACCTGCCGCTGTTCGTGCACCCGGGCCCGGCCGCCCTCACCGCGGGCGCACCGCCGTGGTGGCCCGCGCTGGTGCCGTACGTGCAGCAGATGCACGCCGCCTGGCACCACTTCCACGCCGTCGTCAGGCCCCGCCACCCGAGGCTGCGCGTCTGCTTCGCCCTCCTGGCCGGGCTGGCGCCGCTGCACTCCGAGCGCCTCATCGCCAGGGGCGGCGGCGGGCGCGGCCTGGTCGACCCCGGTTTCTTCGTGGAGACCTCCTCCTACGGCCCGCGCGCGATCGACGCGATCGTCCGCGAGCTCGGCATCGACGTCGTCGTCAACGGCTCCGACGCGCCCTATGCCACCGCACCCGACCCCGGACTCGGCGCGGCGGCCGCGCACGCCATCCGGGTCGTCAACCCCCGTCGCCTACTCAGCAGAAAGGAGACTCGTACGTGAGCACCGACCAGATCCAGGACGGGAGCACCTGTGCCCGGCTCCCGGAGCGCACTCTCGACCGGCGTGAGCTCCGCGACCTGGTGAACGACCTGGCCGCCCGCCCGGAGGAGTGGCGCGACCAGGTCGACTTCCCCGCTGACGGTGGCAGGCACTACGCCTCGCTCTACCGCGACGCGTACGTGGACGTCTGGCTGCTGTGCTGGCGTCCCGAGGACGACACGGGCTGGCACGACCACGACATCTCCTCGGGGGCGGTCCACGTGGTGCAAGGCGCGCTGCTGGAGTGCAACCCGCGCATCGGCGGCGAGCACCTGGAGACGGTGGTGACGGAGGGGCAGTCGTTCTCGTTCGGGCCCGACCACATCCACCGGCTCACCGGCGCGGTCGACGCCAGCGTGTCCATCCACGCCTACTCGCCCCCGCTGTGGCGGCTCGGCCAGTACTCCATCGAGTCGAGCGGCGTCATGCGCCGCGTCTCCGTGAGCTACGCCGACGAGCTCAGGCCGCTGGACGAGCCGGTCGGCCCTATGGCCGGTTCTGTGGCCTGAGCACGCAGCAGCTTCCGCAGGGCTCCACGTCGGGCAGAGTGATCCACAGGCAGCACGTCTTACGGAAATAGCCGCCGTCGGCGGGCTCGATCAGCCCGTCGACCGGCGGGCCGATCTCCTTCAGCAACCGCATGTAGTCGCCTTCGGCGATCGACGTCAGCGGATGGACGACGGCCTCGGCGGTGGAGCCCCACAACGTTCGCTCGCCCACCTTGGCCAGGGAGCCGAGCGCCCTGACCAGCGGGGCCTGCGACTCGGCCAGCGCCTCGCCGATCGCGCCCGCACCCGAGCCCCAGCTCACGCGCGTGGCCGCGAGGGTCACCCCGGCGGCGGACACCTTGAAGTAGGTGTCGGGCAGCCGCATGAGCGGCACCTTCCCGTCCAGCGCCCACCCGAGCACCATCGGCAGGGTGTGCCAGTAGCCGTAGGTCTTCCAGAACAGCGCCGCGCCGACGTGCCGCGGCGCGTTCCAGCGCGCCGCCGTCTCGTCGGCCAGCTCCGCCAGCAAGGTGTACGGCTCCCGCACCAGCTCGGCGGCCGGTGTCCAGCTCTCGTCCGGCTCGATGACGAGAGCGGGCTCCACTCCGAGGATCCCGCCACGCGCGTCGGCCACCCGCTGGAGCGCCTCGGTCAGCACCGTGAACCCCCGCACTTTTATAGGTAAGGCTTACCTGCCCAACGTAGCAGGGCGCCCGGCGCGCCACCCCGTCACGGTCTGGACCGCGATCACGCCGAGGCCCGCCAGCAGCGGCACCGACCATCCGCCCGAGACCTCTCTGAGCAGCCCGAACAGCACCGGCCCCAGCGCCGCGACGCCGTAGCCGACCGACTGGGCCACCGCCGACAGCGCGGTCACCGTGGCCGAGTTCACCGGCCGCAACGCGATGAGCAGCAGCGACAGCGCGAACGTGGCCCCCTGGCCGACGCCGAGCACGATCATCCACACCCACGGCAGCGTCGTCGGGGCCAGCAGCATCCCCAGGTAGCCGAGCGCGGTCAGCACGCAGGCGCCCACCACGTACGGCACCTGCGAGGGCCGCCGCCCGGCCAGCACGGGAACCGCGAGCGAGGTGCCCACCTGGACCAGGTTCGTCAGGCTGAGCAGGTAGCCGGCCTGGTCGGCGGGCAGGCCGGCCTCGATGAAGATGGTCGGCAGCCAGGCCAGCATGACGTAGAAGGTGAGCGACTGCAGCCCCATCAGCCCGGTGACGTACCAGGTCACGGGGCTGCGCAGCACCGCGCCGATCGGACGGGGGCCGTTCGATCCCCCGGGCCGCCCGCGCCACGCCTGCGGGAACCAGAGCAGGGCCGCGAGCAGCGCGGGCACCGCCAGCAGGGCCGAGACGCCGCGCCAGCCGTACCCTGTGAGGTGTTCGAGCGGGATCACCAGCGCCGAGGACGCGGCCGCGCCGGCGACGACGGCGGAGACGTAGATGCCGGTCATGAGGTTGATCCGGGAGGGGAAGTGCTGTTTGACGACGCCGGGCATGGCGACGTTCATGACGGCGATCGCGGTGGCCGCGAGGGCCGAGCCGAGATAGAGCACGAGCGGGCCGTCGAGACCGCGCAGCGAGACGCCCGCCGCGATGACGAGCAGGCCGGCGAGGAGTGTGCGGTCGAGCCCGACGCGCCGGGCGAGCAGCGGCGCCACCGCCCCGAAGACGCCCAGGCAGACCATCATGACCGTGGTGATCGCGCCGCCGCCCGCCGGCGAGAGCCCGACGTCGTCCATGATCTCGTCGAGGAGGGGAGAGATGCCCGCGATGGCCGGCCGGAGGTTGAGCGCGGCCAGCACGAATCCCGCGACGAGCGCCACAGAACGCAACGACATAGGGGACTACTCTGGCATAACCGGTTGACAACGTTGTCGGACCCCTCGTCCGTAAGACATGATCCTGGCGTGAGACCGACGATGAAGGACGTCGCCTCGGCGGCGGGCGTGGCGCTCAAGACCGTCTCGCGCGTCGTGAACGGCGAGCCCGGCGTGCACCCGGAGACCGCCGAGCGGGTGCGGGCGGCCATCCACCGGCTGGGCTACAGCCGCAACGAGAGCGCGAGGGTGCTGCGCAGGGGCAGGACCGCGACGATCGGGCTCGTCATCGAGGACGTCGCGGACCCGTTCTACTCCGGCCTGGGCAGGGCCGTCGAAGAGGTCGTCATCGACCACGGCTGCCTGCTGCTGAGCGGGTCGTCGGGCGAGCAACCCGGCAGGGAGCGGGAGCTGGTCGAGACGTTCTGCGCGCGCCGGGTCGACGGGCTGATCGTGGTGCCCGCCGGCGAGGACCACACCTACCTGCGCAGCGAGCTGGAGGCCGGGACGCCCGTGGTGTTCGCCGACCGGCCGCCGGGGGCGGGGCTCGACGTCGACACCGTGCTCGCCGACAACGTGAGCGGCGCAGGGCAGGCCGTACGCCACCTCCTCGGCCACGGCCACAGCCGGATCGCCTTCCTCGGCGACAACCCGGCCATCTTCACGGCGGCCCAGCGCCTTCAGGGTTACCGCGCCGCACTCGGCGGCCTCTACGACGAGCGCCTGGTGTCGATGCGCCCCCCGTCACTGGAGGCGGTACGCGACGACCTGGCCCGCATGCTGGCCCTCGACGATCCGCCGACGGCGGTGTTCGCCGGCAACGGCCGCTACACCGTGACCGTGCTGCGCGCCCTCGCGGGGCGGCCGCTGGCGCTGGTCGGGTTCGACGACTTCGAGCTGGCCGACCTGCTGCAGCCCGGGGTGACGGTGGTGGCGCAGGACCCGTCGTGGATGGGCCGGGTGGCGGCCGAGCTGCTGTTCCGCCGCCTGCGGGGCGACGTGGGGCCGTCCGAGCACATCGAACTGCCGGTCCGCCTCATCCCCCGGGGTTCCGGCGAGCGCCCCGCCCTACCACGCTAGGACCCGCCCCGCCACCTGACCGTGCGCACGCTCCCGAGCTGCACGGCGGGACCGGCCGGGCGCTACGGACGGTTCCGGAGTTCACCGGCCGGGCGCTACGGACGGTTCCGGAGTTCACCGGCCGCGCTCGAAGCGGGCCAGTTCCTCCGCCACCTCGCCGACACGCGCCTCGACCAGCGAGGCGTCCAGGGGTTCCACCTCGGCGAGCACCTCGCCGAGCAGGCTCTCGGCCTGCCGCCTGGCGCTCTGCTGGGCGAACGCACAAGTAGGTATAGTCAGGTGCGCATCAGTTCTGCACAATCGTTCACAGACCTCATTCAGGAGCGCGCGCATGAATGCCGCCGACGCCGCATCCGAGGCGCAGACCCGGTTCCCCCATGAGCTGATGTACGCGGCGGCACAGCAGTACTACCTGGAGGACGCCACCCAGGGCGACATCGCCAAACGGCTGGGCGTCAGCCGGGCGACCGTCAGCCGGCTGCTCACCGAGGCCCGCAGGCAGGGCATCGTCGAGATCAAGGTGCACCGCCCGGCCTCCATGGAGGACGGCCCGCTGGCCGCCGAGGTGGCGCGGGCGCTCGGCCTGGAGCAGGTCTTCATCGTCCCCAAGGCCAGCGGCCCCGCGCTGGGCCCATGGCTGGCCCCCGGCGTGACCCGCGCGCTGGCCGGGGCGGGGCTGGAGTCGGGCGACGTCGTGCTCGTCTCGTCGGGCACCACGGTGTACGAATGCGCCCGCGAAGGGCTCGGGCACTATCCGGGCGTCACGATCGCCCCGGCCGTGGGCGGCCAGGAGGAGCCGCAGCCCTGGTTCCAGACCAACGAGACCACCCGCATCCTGGCCGAGCGGGTCGGCGGCGTGCCCGCCTACCTCTACGCCCCCGCGCTCCCCGGGCCCGAGCTGTTCTACTCGCTGCAGCACGAGCCGTCCGTACGCCGGGTCATGGACCTGTGGGCGCACGCCAAGTGCGCCCTCGTGGGGGTCGGCTCGGCGCCGCTGATGCGCCAGATGACGCCCGCCTTCATGCCCCGCGACGCCGAGGCCCTGCGCCAGGCGGTGGGCGACGTGTGCATGCGCGTCTACGACCGTGAGGGCGCCCCGCTGAGCTATCCGGGCAGCGAGCGCCTGGTCGCCACGCGACTGGAGGAGCTGCGCGGCATCCCGGCCACGATCGCCGTCGCCGTCGGCGCGGAGAAGGTGCTCTCCATCATCGCGGGCGCCAGGGGCGGCTACTTCAACCTGCTCGTCACGGACGCCCCCACGGCGGAGGGGATCCTGGCCGCCGCGCGCCAGCACTGAACATCTTTGCTGGACAAAGTTTCTGCACGCGGCTAACGTGAGCCGCACCACAGGACATGTCCCGTGTGAGGGGCTATGTCCATGTCTCGGGGGCAGCGAGCGTTTGGATCCGTCCGCGAGGACGTAGCGAGTGAGGAACGAACCCGTGAACAGAGCTCATATGCGGACCGCCGCGTTCGCCGTTGCGGCAGTGCTGGCAAGCTCGGTGCTGGCCGCGTGCGGCTCAGACTCCGGCTCGTCCGGCGGGGACACCGGCGCCGGCGGCGACGTCCAGAACGCCAAGGTCGCCTTCCTCATGCCCGACCTCGCCTCGACCCGCTACGAGCTGCAGGACAGGCCGCTGTTCGAGGCCAAGATGAAGCAGCTCTGCCCGAGCTGCCAGGTCATCTACCAGAACGCCGACTCCGACGCCGCCAAGCAGCAGCAACAGGCCAACTCCGCACTCGCCCAGGGCGTCAAGGCGATCGTCATCGACCCGGTCGACTCCGCCGCCGCGGCCACCATCGTCAAGGCCGCCCAGTCGCAGCAGGTGCCGATCATCGCCTACGACCGGCCGATCCCGGCCACGCCGGCCGACTACTACATCTCGTTCGACAACGAGAAGATCGGCTCGATGATCGCCCAGTCCCTCGTCGACCACCTCAAGGAGGAGAAGGCCGAGGGCGGCATCCTCCAGGTCAACGGCTCCCCCACCGACGCCGCCGCCGGCCTGATCAAGAAGGGCATCCACAGCGCCGTCGACCCGAGCGGCTTCAAGCTGCTGGCCGAGTACGACACCCCCGACTGGCAGCCCGAGAAGGCACAGACCTGGGTGAGCAGCCAGATCACGCAGTTCAAGGGCCAGATCGCCGGCGTGGTCGCGGCCAACGACGGCACCGGCGGCGGCGCCGTCGCCGCGTTCAAGGCGGCCGGCGTGGACGTGCCGCCGATCACCGGCAACGACGCCGAGCCCGCCGCCGCCCAGCGCGTCATCGCGGGCGACCAGTACAACACGATCTCCAAGCCCATCAAGATCGTCGCCGAGGCCGCGGCGAACGTGGCCTGGGGCTTCATGCAGGGCCAGAAGCCTGAGGGCAAGGCCACGCTGTACGACACGCCGTCCGAGCTGTTCGTCCCCACGGTGGTCACCAGGGACAACATCAAGGAGGTGCTCTTCGACAGCGGCATCATGAAGGCCGCCGACATCTGCACAGGCGCGTACGCCAAGGGCTGCGACGAGCTCGGCATCAAGTAGGAGCACCGATGACCGTCCTGTCGCTGCGCGGGATCAGCAAGACCTTCGGCGCCGTCGCCGCGCTCACCGACATCGAGCTCGACGTCGCCGCGGGCGAGGTCGTCGCCATCGTCGGGGACAACGGCGCGGGCAAGTCGACCCTGGTCAAGATCCTTTCGGGCGTGCACGCGCCCGACTCGGGCCGGATCACCTTCGAGGGCCACGACGTCGAGATCCCCACGCCGGCCGCCGCGCACAAGCTCGGCATCGCCACCGTCTTCCAGGACCTGGCGCTCTGCGAGAACCTCAACGTGATCCAGAACCTGTTCCTCGGCCAGGAGCTCCGCCCGCTGCGGCTGGACGACGTGGCCATGGAGACCCGCTCGTGGGAGCTGCTGCGCCAGCTGTCGGCGAAGATCCCCAGCGTACGGGTGCCGGTCGCGGCCCTGTCGGGCGGCCAGCGGCAGACGGTGGCCATCGCCAGGTCCCTGCTGGGCGACCCCAAGGTGATCATCCTCGACGAGCCAACGGCCGCGCTGGGCGTGGCGCAGACGGCCGAGGTGCTCAACCTGGTCGAGCGGCTGCGCGAGAACGGCCTGGGCGTCATCATGATCAGCCACAACATGGCGGACGTGAAGGCCGTCGCCGACACCGTGGTCGTGCTGCGGCTCGGCCGCAACAACGGAGTCTTCGACGTGGCCGAGGTCTCCACCGAGGACATCATCGCCGCCATCACCGGCGCCACCGACAACGCGGTCTCCAGGAGAGCGGACAAAGGAGTGCCGTCATGACCCTCACGACGGACCGGCAGGACGAGCGCCTGCAGCAGCGCGCCGGGCTGAGCGGCGCGGTCACCGACATGATCGAGCGGGCCCGCGGCGGCGACCTGGGCGTCATCCCGGTCGTGGTCGGGCTCGTGGTCATCTGGACGGTGCTGCAGCTCCTCAACCCGATCTTCCTGTCCAGCGCGAACCTGGTGAACCTCACGCTCGAGTCCGCCGCCGTCGGCATCATCGCGCTCGGCGTCGTGTGCGTGCTGCTGGTGGGGCAGATCGACCTGTCCGTCGGGTCGGTCAGCGGGCTGTCCGGAGCGGTGCTCGCGGTGTTGTTCGTGAGCGAGGGACTGCCGGTCTGGGTGGCGATCGCGGCCTCAGTGCTCATGGGCGCGGTCATCGGCTGGCTGTACGGGCAGCTGTACAACCGCTTCGGCGTGCCGAGCTTCGTGATCACGCTGGCCGGGCTGCTCGGCTTCCTCGGCCTGCAGCTGTACGTGCTGGGCGCCAAGGGGTCGATCAACCTGCCGTTCGACTCGGGGCTGGTGAACTTCGCCCAGCTCGACTTCGTACCGGCCTGGCTGTCGTACACCTTCGCGATCGTCGCGGCCGTGTGGTTGTTCGCCAGCGGTTTCCTGCACGCCCGGCAGCGGCGCGGGGCCGGGCTGTCGGCGAAGAGCGTCACCGCGCTGGCCGTCAGGAGCGCGGCGCTGCTCGTGGTGCTGGCGTTCGTGGTCTGGTATCTCGGCCAGACCCGCGGCGTCGGCTGGATGTTCGTCTTCTTCGTGGGGCTGGTGCTGATCATGCACTATCTGCTGTCGCGGACGAAGTGGGGCAGAGCCGTCTACGCGGTCGGCGGCAACGTCGAGGCCGCGCGCCGGGCCGGCATCAACGTCCGGGCGATCTACACCTCCGTGTTCGTGCTCTGTTCGACGTTCGCCGCGGTCGGCGGCATCCTGGCCGCGGCCAGGCTCGCGGCGGCCAACCAGAGCAGCGGCGGCGGCGACGTCAACCTCAACGCCATCGCGGCGGCCGTGATCGGCGGGACGAGCCTGTTCGGCGGGCGCGGCACGGCGTTCGGCGCGCTGCTCGGCGTCATCGTCATCCAGTCGATCTCCAGCGGGCTCACGCTGCTCAGCCTGGACTCCTCGATCCGGTTCGTGGTCACCGGTGTGGTGCTGCTGCTCGCGGTGGTCGTCGACTCGGTATCGCGCCGGTCGAGAACCTCGCACGGCAGGGCCTGATGGCGATCATCTGCGTGGACGCGGGGACCACGGTCATCAAAGCGGTCGGCTACGACTCCTCGGGGGCGGAGTCGTACGTCGCCCGCCGGGAGACCACGGTCTCCAGGCCGGCGCCCGGCCACGCCGAGCAGGACATGGACGCCGTCTGGGCCGCGGTCGCGGACACGGTCCGCGAGGTCGCGGCCCGCATGGGCGAGCGGGGATCGCACGAGAGCGGCACGGTCGAGAGCGGCACGGTCGAGAGCGGCACGGTCGAGAGCGGCACGGTCGACTTCGTGGCGGTGACGGCGCAGGGCGACGGCTGCTGGCTGGTCGACGCGGGCGGCGAGCCGACCGGGCCGGCCATCCTCTGGAACGACGCCAGGGCCGCCGCCACGGTCGACGCCTGGACCCGTTCCGGGCTCGCGGCGGCGGCCTTCCGGCTGAACGGTTCCTCGGCCGCGTCCGGGCTGCCGCACGCCATCCTGACCTGGCTGGGCGCGAACGACCCGGGCCGGCTCGACCGGTCGCACGCCAACCTGACGTGCGGCGGCTGGATCTTCTCCCGGATGACGGGGCAGCTGGTGGCCGACGAGTCCGACGCCTCCGCGCCGTTCATGGACCTGCGGGCGCGGGCGTACTCGGCGGAGCTGCTCGCCATGTTCGGCCTGGAGTGGGCCGGACGGCTGCTGCCCGAGGTGCGTTCCTGTCCCGTCGCCGAGCTGTCGGCGGACGCCGCCGCGACGCTCGGCCTGCCCGCGGGGACACCGGTCGTGATGGCCCCCTACGACATCGCCGCGACGGCCCTCGGCGCGGGCGCGGTCTCGCCGGGCCAGGCGTGCGGCATCCTCGGCACCACCCTGTGCACCGAGGTCATCGTCGGCTCGCCCGACCTCGACGGCGACCCCACCGGCATCACGATCGCGCTGCCCGGCGGCTACCTGCGGGCCTTCCCCACGTTCGCCGGCACGGAGGTCGTGCAGTGGACGTGCCGCCTGCTGGGCCTCGACGGCCCGGCCGAGCTGGGCGAGCTGGCCCTGCAGAGCCCGCCGGGCGCGAATGGCCTGGCGTTCCTGCCCTACCTGTCGCCCGCCGGCGAGCGGGCGCCCTTCTCCGATCCGCTGGCCAGGGGCGCGCTGCACGGCATGTCGTTCGAGCACGGCCGGGAGCACGTCGCCAGGGCCGTGCTCGAAGGGCTCACCATGGTCATCCGTGACTGCCTGGCCGCCACCGGCGCCGCGCCCACGGAGCTGCGCGCGAGCGGGGGCGGCTCGGCCAGCGCCACCTGGCTCGCGATGATCGCCGACGTCACCGGGCTGCCCGTGCGCCGCCCGGCCGACGCCGAGGTGGGGGCGCGGGGCGCGTACCTGGTGGGGCTGGCCGCCACGGGCGCCGCGCCGTCCGTCGCCGCCGCCGCGGCCGAGCACGTACGCCTGCGCGACGCCGTCGAGCCCGACCCCGGGCGCAAGGCCCGCTACGCCCGGCTCTTCGACGACTTCCTGACCCTCCGGGGTGCCGACGCCGGTACGTGGCCGCTGCTCGCCGACATGAGGGGCCGTGCATGAGCGTGTGGATCGGCGTCGACCTCGGAACGCAGAGCGTCCGGGCGATGGCCGTCACCGGCGGAGGCGACGTGCTCGGCGTCGCCGCGCGCCCGCTGGACAGCCGCCGCGACGGCCCCCGCCACGAGCAGGACCCCGAGCAGTGGTGGCAGGCGCTGGCGGAGGCCACCCGGGAGGCGCTGCGCGACGTGCCTCCTGAGCGGGTGGCGGGCGTGGCCGTGGACGCCACGTCGGGAACGATCCTGCTCGCCGACGCCCGCGGCGGGGCGCTGACGCCCGCCCTGATGTACGACGACCGGCGGGCCGCCGACGAGGTCGCCCGGGTCAACGACGTGGGCGGGCACGTGTGGGAGCGGCTCGGCTACCGGCGCATGCAGCCCAACTGGGCGCTGCCGAAGCTGCTGTGGCTGCTGCGCGACGCGCCGCCGGGTGCGAGGGCCGCGCACCAGAGCGACTTCGTCAACCGGCGGCTCACCGGCCACGCCGTGGCCACCGACCTGAGCAACGCGCTGAAGACCGGCGTCGACCTGATCGATGAGCGCTGGCCGGCCGAGGTGCTCGACGCACTGGGGGTGCCGGCGGGCATCCTGCCCGCCGTCGTACGGCCGGGCGCCCGGCTGGGCGTGGTGTGCCCGGAGGCCGCCGAGCAGACCGGCATCCCGGCCGGCACGCCGGTGATCGCGGGCACCACCGACGGCTGCGCGGCCCAGCTCGGCGCGGGGGCGCGGCACGCCGGCAGCTGGAACTCGGTGCTGGGCACCACGCTGGTGCTGAAGGGCGTGACGCGGGAGCTGATCCACGATCCGCTCGGCGTCGTCTACTCGCACCGCGCGCCGGACGGCTCGTGGTTGCCGGGCGGCGCGTCGAGCACGGGAGCGGGCGTGCTGACCCGCGACCTTCCCGGCCGCGACCTCGACGCGCTCAGCGCCCAGGCCGCCGCCGGATTCGCCGCGCGCTCGCCGGGCGCGGTGACCTACCCGCTGGTCTCGCGGGGGGAACGTTTCCCGTTCGCCGCGCCCGACGCCGAGTCCTTCACGCTCGGCGACCCGGCCGGCGACGTGGAGCGTTACGCGGCGATCCTGCTCGGCGCGGCCTTCGTCGAACGGCTCTCCTTCGACTACCTCGACCTGCTCGGCGCCCCGGTGGACGGCGAGATCATCCTGACCGGCGGCGCCACCAGGAGCGCGTACTGGACCCGGCTCAGGGCCGACGTCCTCGGCCGCCCTGTGACGTTGCGGGAGAACGCCGAGCCGGCGCTCGGCATGGCCGTGCTCGCGGCCGGCAGCGCCGGGGGTGAGCTCGCCGGGATGATCAGGACGCGGGCCGTGGTGGAGCCGTCAGGAGCCGACCTGCGCGAGCCGTACCTGCGTTTCGTCGGCGAGCTGGAACGCCGCGGCTGGCTCGGCGCGGCCGCCGCACGACACGCCCGCGAAAGGACCGCCCGATGACCGACCTCGTCCTCGTACGCCACGGCGAGACCGTCTGGCACGCCGAGAACCGCTACGCCGGGCTCACCGACGTCGAGCTGACCCCGCGCGGCCACGAGCAGGCCGCCCGGCTCGCGGAATGGGCCGCGCACGCGGGTCTGGAGGGGGTGTGGGCCTCCACGCTGAGCCGGGCCCGCATCACCGCCGAGGCCAGCGCCGCCGAGGCGAAGGTGGCGCTGTGCGTGGACGCCAGGCTGTGCGAGCTGGACTTCGGCGAGGGCGACGGGCTGACGTCGGCGGAGATGACGGCCCGCTTCCCGCAGGCCCGCGCCGCGTTCGAGGCCGACCCCGCCGAGCATCCGCTGCCGGGCGGCGAGGACCCGCGCGCGGCCGCGGAACGCTTCGTCGCCGCCCTGCACGACATCGCCGCCGCCCACCACGGCGGACGCGTGCTGGTCGTCGCGCACACCACCGCCCTCAGGCTCGCCCTGTGCCACCTCATCGGGGTGCCGCTCGGCGAGTACCGGCGGCTGTTCCCCCGTCTGGACAACTGCGCGCTGACCGAGGTGCGGCTGAGCGCGGGACGGGCGGCGCTGCTGCAGTACAACTCCCCGATTGGAGCCGTTCGTTGACCATCCGAGTCCTTGCCGCAGGCGACCACTTCGTCCAGAACCGCCTGTTCATCGACGCGCTCAGACGCGAGGTCCCCGGCGAGGTGGACGTCCGCGAGCTGACGCTGCCGTGGCCGGTGGAGCCGTTCGGCCGGGTGGGCGAGGTCGACGAGGCCTCCGACGTGGAGGACGCGCTGATCGAGGCGCTGCGCGGGGTCGAGGTCTGCGTGACCCAGATGGCCCCGCTGACCGAGCGGGTGCTGGACGCCTCACCGGACCTGCGGCTGTTCTGCGTGAGCAGGGGTGGCCCGGTGAACGCCAATCTGGAGGCGGCCGCGCGGGCGGGGGTCGCGGTGACGTACGCGCCGGGCCGCAACGCGGTGGCGACCGCCGAGCACACGCTCGCCATGCTGCTGGCCGCCACCCGCAGGATCCCGCAGACGCACGCCGACCTGGCCGGTGGCGTGTGGCGGGGCGACTACTACACCTACGACAGCGTGGGCCCGGAGCTGGAGGGCGGCACGGCCGGCCTGATCGGGTACGGCGCGATCGGCAGCCGCGTGGCCCGCATGCTCGCGGGCTTCGGCGCGGAGGTCCTGGTCCACGACCCGTACGTGGACGTGCCGGGCAAGGTGAAGCTGCCCGAGCTGCTCGAACGCTCCCGCTTCGTCTCGCTGCACGCCCGCGCCACCCCGGAGACCACCGGCATGATCGGCGCGGCCGAGATCGGCGCCATGCCGGAGGGCTCGGTCCTGGTCAACTGCGCGCGCGGCGCGCTGCTCGACTACGACGCGCTGTGCGACGCGCTGGAGTCGGGGCACCTGTTCGGGGCCGCCGTCGACGTCTTCCCGGAGGAGCCGATCCCGCCGGGCTCCCGCCTGCTCACCGCGCCGAACCTGGTGATGACCCCGCACCTGGCCGGCGCCAGCAAGGAGACGGCGCGCAACGCGGCCTCGATCGTGGCCGCGGACGTGGCCCGCTACGTGCGCGGCGAGCCACTGGCCCATGTGGCTACCCCTTGAGCGCTCCCGCCATGAGCCCGCGCATGAAGAACCGGCCGAGCAGGATGTAGATCAGCATCGTCGGGATCGACGAGAGGATGGCCGCCGCCATCTGCTGGCTGTACGGGGTCGCCTGAGCGCCCGCGATGTTGTTCAGCATGACGGTCGCCGGCCAGCTCGTCGGCCCGGTGAGGAACACGGCGAACAGGAAGTCGTTCCAGAGCGACGTGAACTGCCAGATGATCACCACCGCGATCGCCGGCGCCGACACCGGCAGCACCACCGACCAGTACGTCCGCAGCATGCCCGCGCCGTCCACCCGCGACGCCTCGATCAGCTCGTCGGGGATCGTGACGTAGTAGTTGCGGAAGATCAGCGTGGCGATCGGGATGCCGTAGACGACGTGGGCCAGCACCAGCCCGGGGATGCCGCCGTAGAAGACGCCCTGCAGCCCGGTCAGGTCGTTCAGCCCGACGAGCAACTGCACCAGCGGGATCATCACCCCCTGGTACGGGATGAACATGCCGAACAGGAACAGGGTGAACAGCACGTCCGCGCCGGGGAAGCGCCACTTCGACAGCACGTAGCCGTTCATGGAGCCCAGCGCGCACGACAGCAGCGAGCCGGGCACCGCCAGCAGCACGCTGTTCCACAACCCCGGGGCGAGCTTCTCCCAGGCCACCTGCCACGCCTCGGCCGTCCACGTCTGCGGCAGGTTCCAGGCCTGGCCGGGATCGGCCTCGGTGAGCGGCTTGAAGCTGGTGACCAGCAGGACGTAGATCGGGATGAGGAAGATCACCACGAAGGCGATGAGCACGCCGAACCGCGTCCAGGCGAACACCGTGCTCCTCCGCCCGGCACCCACCGCTGTCATCAGATGCCTCCGAGGAGACCCCCGCCTTCAGGCGGGGGAGGAATCGGACCCCTGCGGAGCAGGGCAGGGGCAGACGATTCGCCTCCAGGCGAACCGGCGTATCGAACAAACGCGCGAGTCCTTCTTGATCCTTCGGTAGGATGTGAGGCGTGGCGCAGATCGTGAAGCGGGCCTACAAGTACCGCTTCTACCCGACCCCCGAGCAAGCCTGCGAGCTGGCCCGGACGTTCGGCTGCGTCCGCTTCGTGTACAACAAGGCACTGGAGGAACGCACCCGCGCCTACACCGTGGAAGGCAAGCGCCTCTCCTACGTGGAGTCGTCGGCAGCGCTGACGGCGTGGAAGCGCAGCGGCGCGTTCGACTTCCTGTCGGAGGTGTCGTCGGTGCCGTTGCAGCAGGCGCTGCGCCATCTTCAGACGGGTTTTGCCAACTTCTTCGCCAAGCGCGCCAAGTACCCAACGTTCAAGACCAGGAGGAAGTCGCGGGCGTCGGCGGAGTACACCCGTTCGGCGTTCCGC
>NZ_SMLD01000106.1:0-32258 GCF_004352805.1 Nonomuraea mesophila | reverse complement strand
GGAGTACGCCACCCCGTCCGCGGACTACCAGCCGGCCCCGTACGTCCCCGCGGACAGCCAGCCGAACCTGCACAACCAGTCCAGCCCGAACCCGTACGCTCCACCCGCGGACCAGGGCAACCCCTACGCCCCACCCGCGGACCAGCAGAACCCGTACGCGCCGCCGGAGGCCTCCAGCGCCTTCGCCCCCGCCGAGCAGGCCTATCCCACGGCCGAGACCAGCCCGAACGTCCCGTACCCTCCGGCGGACGGCCGGCAGCCGTACTTCGGGCAGAGCGCGTTCGACCCGCAGCAGGCGGACCAGCAGGCCGGTCAGCCGTTCACGGGCTTCTCGGGCCAGGAGTACGCCACCCCGCAGGCGTACCAGGAGCCCGAACCCCCCGTCGACCCCCGCTCCCAGCAGCTCATGGACGCCTACCAGCAGGCGGAGACCTACCAGCACTCCTCGCCGGGCACCCAGCCGGAACTGCGCGTGCCCGACTACGCGGGGCAGCCGCCCAGGGCGTACGACGACCCGTTCGGCCATCCGCAGCAGCCCCAGCAGCAGAGCGGCGGGTACGAGCCGCAGCAGGGCCAGTACCAGTCCGGCCAGCAGATCCCGTCCGGGGACGCGACGATGCGGCTCGACCAGTCGTCGTTCGGACCGGACTCCTTCGGCGGCGACCAGCGCCGTCCCGGGGACGACCCGATCGACCCGACCGCCATATACACCCCCAATGAGCCACGCAGGTAACGGACCGGCAATGAACGGTTAGAGAGAAGGTGGGCCACGGGCGGCCGTCTATCCCGCCCTGGTACGGTTCGGACCGCTGACAGCGTTGAACAAGCCTGGCTGACGCCGCGCGCATATGGGTGTCGGCCGGGTGCGAACATCACATGCCAAGCACACCGGGGCGAGTTCTGGTCTTTCCCCGGATACCTGCATGCCGCTTGACGTCACGTACGGCACGCGCGTGTAATTACAACCATGTTGTTACGCCTTCCAGTGGGTGGGTAATAAGGAAGGCGTCCATGGGGGGCTCCATTGCGGGCGGGCGGCAGGGAGGTGTGCAGTGACCGATCCGGTCATCGCACAGGATCAGCTTGACGCTGAAGAACTCGGATGGCAGGAGCGTGCCTTGTGCGCGCAGACTGATCCGGAGGCGTTCTTCCCGGAGAAGGGCGGCTCCACCCGAGAGGCCAAGAAGGTCTGCCGATCGTGCGAGGTCCGTGCCGAGTGTCTGGAATATGCACTCGAGCACGATGAGCGGTTCGGCATCTGGGGTGGGCTGTCCGAGCGGGAACGCAGACGGATCAAACGCCAGGCCGTTTGAGAGATATGGGCGAGGGGGTCACGCGGGCTGCCGTGTGGCCCTTTTTCGCATCTTTTGCAGGGGTTCGCCTGTAGGGTGGGCGCGCGTGATCAACCCCCAGGAGTCACCCGCCCATGGCACGTCCCTACGTCACCGCGATCGTCGTCGCTCACGACGGCGGGCGCTGGCTCGGGGAGACGCTGCAGGCTCTGGCCGGACAGAGCCGCAGACCTGACCGCGTGGCGGGCGTCGACAACGGCAGCAGGGACGGCTCGGCCGACCTGCTCGTCCAGACGCTCGGCCGCGGCAACCTGATCTCCCTGCCTCGTTCCACCGGTTTCGGCGAGTCCGTGGCGGCGGCGCTGGAGAGGATGCCGTCCGCCGGGCCCGACGAGTGGATCTGGCTGCTGCACGACGACTGCGCCCCCGACCGGCGGGCGCTGGAGGCGCTGCTCGTGGCCGCGCAGTACCATCCCAAGGCGGCGGTGCTCGGCCCGAAACTGCGCGACTGGCTCGACCGCAGGCGGCTGCTCGAAGTGGGCGTGACCGTCGGCCGCACCGGACGCAGGGACACCGGGCTCGAACCTCGCGAGTTCGACCAGGGGCAGCACGACGGTACGCACGACGTGCTCTCGGTGTCCACGGCGGGCATGCTGATCCGCCGGGACGTGTGGGAGCAGGTGGGCGGGCTCGACCCGTTCTTCCCGCTGTTCCGTGACGATCTCGACCTGTGCTGGCGGGTGCGCAACGCCGGGCACCAGGTGCTCAACGTCACCGCGGCCGTGGCCTGGCACGCCGAGGCGGCGGCGCGCAGGCGGCGGCGCATCACGGTCAGCGGGGACCATCCGCGCAGGCTCGACAGGCGCAACGCGATCTTCGTGGTGATGGCCAACCTGCCGTTCGGCGCGATGCTCTGGGCGCTGCTGCGCAACGTGGTCGGCTCGGCCTTCCGCACGCTGCTGTTCGTCGTGAGCAAGCAGCCCGCGAACGCGCTGGACGAGATGGTGGCCATGGCTTCGATCCTGGTGCACCCGTTGCGGCTGCTCAGGGCACGCCGGGCCCGCCGTCCACCGGGGAACCGGCAGAGCCGCAAAAAGGCATATATCCGTATTAGGCGGTTGATGACCCCTCGCGGAGCGGCCTGGCGGCGGCTCACCGACATGGTCCAGAGCTTCCTCGCCGGCCAGGCCCCCGTCGACTCCGCCGGCCGCCACCACCACTCCACCGCGGAGGAGGAGGAACACGAGCTCCCGCCGCCGGACACCGGCGCCGTCAAACGTTTCCTCAGCCGTCCGGGCGTCGTCCTCCTGCTCGCGCTGACCGCCGTCTCGCTGGCCGCCGAGCGCTCCCTGCTCGGCGGCGAACGGCTCGGCGGCGGCGCCCTGGTGCCCGTCACGGGAGATGCGGGCGACCTGTGGGCGTTCTACACCGAGGGCTTCCACGACGTCGGCCTCGGCTCGAGCGCCTGGGCGCCCCCGTACGTCGCCGTGCTCGCCGCCCTGTCCACGCTCGCGCTCGGCAAGACGTGGCTGGCCGTCTCCGTGCTGCTGCTCGGCTCGGTTCCGCTGGCCGGCGCCTCGGCGTACCTGGCCACCCGGCACGTCATCCCGGCGGTGCCCGCGCGGGCGTGGGCGGCGGGGACGTACGCGCTGCTGCCCGTCGCGACCGGCGCCATCGCGGCCGGGCGGCTGGGCACGGCCGTGGTGTTCGTGCTCCTGCCCCTCTACGCCTCCTTCGGCACGGTGCTGTTGTCCGGCGAGCGCCGCCGCGCCCGCCGCGCGGCCTGGGGGCTCGGGCTGCTGCTCGCCGTGGGCACGGCGTTCGTCCCGCTGGTCTACCCGCTCTTCGCCGTGCTCGGCGTGCTCGCGGCGCTCGCCTTCGGCGGCGTGCGGCGCGGGGTCGTGACCTCCATGGTCATCGCCCTCGCCGTGCCGGTGGTGCTGCTGCTCCCGTGGCTGGCCTCCCTGGTGGCCGACCCGGGCAGGATCCTCCTGGAGGCCGGGCTGCACGATCCCGCCCTGGCCGATCCCGTGCTCGCCCCCGAGTCGCTGCTCGCGCTCAGCCCCGGCGGGCCCGGACTGCCGCCGTTCTGGGTGACGGCCGGCCTGGTCACGGCCGCGCTCGCCGCGCTCCTCATGCGCCGCCAGCGCATGATCGTCGCGATCGGGTGGGGCATCGCGCTGTACGGGATGCTGGCCGCGATCCTGGTCAGCCGCGTCACCGTCGAAGGGGCGCGGGTCTGGCCGGGGGTGCCGCTGGCGTTCGCGGGCACCGGGCTGCTGGTCCTCGTGGGACTGACCGCCCACCGCCTGGCCGAGCTGCGCGCGGGAGGCGGGCTGCGCAGGCTGGGCGCGACGGCGGTGGTGGCGGTCGCGTTCAGCACGCCGCTGCTGGCCGCGGGCTTCTGGGTGGCGAACGGCGTGCGGGGGCCGCTCGTGGGCGACGCGCCCGACGTGCTGCCCGCGCTGGCCGCGTCCTACTCGAAGAACGGCGAACGCACCCTCGTGATCAAGGGCTCCGCGTTCACCGTGCTGCACGCCCGTACCCCGCTGATCGGCGAGGCGGAGCTGCCCGCCGACCCCGATGCCCGCGCCCGGGTGAGGGCGGCGGCCCAGGGCCTGGCCGGTGGGCGCGGTGGCGACGCGGCCACGCTCGCCCAGCACGGCATCGCCATGGTCGCGGTGGCGCCTCCCGTCTCGGCCGAACTGGCCAAGAGGCTCGACTCCCAGCCGTCGCTGCAGCGCATGAGCCTGTCGGACGCGGGCGGGCTGTGGCGCCTGACCGAGCCGGTCAAACGCGTGCCGGCCCAGCCCGAGAGCGCCCTGCACACGCCGTGGTTGTGGATGCAGGGAGCGCTGGTGCTGGTGGCGGCGCTCCTGGCCGCGCCGGGGCGGCGTCCGTCCGAGGGCGTCGAGTCGTCGTCCGCGGCACTGGCGGGTGCGTGATGAAGGCGTTCGTGGAGAACAGGTTCGGCCTGCTGGCGCTGGTCGTCGTCGCCCTGGCGGCGATGTACGGGGCCGCGTACATCACCAGGCCCGCGCCCCTGCCGCCCCCGCCCGACGGCCCGCGGAAGGTGGCCGTCGAGTCGGTCACCGCCGTCTGCCCCGGCACGAAGGGCGAGCAGGTCAACGTCTACCTGCCCGACACGCTCAACCGGGAGAAGATGGACGCCGGCCCGTACGTCACGAAGGGCCCCGGCGCGCTCGAGGCCGGCTACGTCACCCGCGCCACCAAGGGCGGCGGGCGTGGGCTGGCCGGGGTGCGCTGCACCGAGCCGAGCCCCGAGACCTGGCTGGTCGGCCCCGGCCCCGCCGACGCCGACGTACGGCTCCACCTCACCAACGCCGACAAGGCGCCCGCGCTGACCGACGTCCAGGTCCACGCGGCGGAGGGGCTCGTCTCCGGGGACAAGGGGATCGGGCTGGAGATCGCGCCGGGCGAGCACAAGGAGATCGACCTCAAGACGCTCGCCCCCTCGGCCGACGTCATGGCCGTGAGCGTCACCACCGTCTTCGGCCGCGTGGCCGTCGCCGCCAGGACCACCCTCGACACCGGCGGCGTCGACTGGCTCCCCGCCGCCGCCCCGCCCTCGACGCGCGTGGTCGTCCCCGGCATCCCCGGAGGGGGCGGGCGCAGGGAACTCCTGGTCGCCGCGCCGGGCGAGAACGACGCCGCCATACGGCTCAAGGCGGTGAGCGAGGACGCCGAATACGTGATGAAGGGCCGCGAGACCCTCGACGTGCCGGCGGGCAGCGTGGCCGCCCTCGACGTCACCACGGGCGTCGGAGGCTCCTCGGCAGCCCTCGTCCTCACCTCGCCCGTCCCGATCGTGGCGGGGCTCGTCGCCACGGGCACCGGCGGCCGCTCCGACGTCGCCTTCACCGCCGGGACGCCCTCACTGGACCTGGGCAGCGCGGTGGCCGGCAACCGCGAGGGCTCCCGCCTGGTCCTCACGGCGCTCGGCGGGCCCGGCAAGGTGCGGGTGCGGGAGGTGCCGGACGGAGAGCCGTTCGACGTGGAGGTGCCGGCCGGGCGTACGAAGAACGTCAAGCTCAAGGCGAAGGGCAACTTCGCCGTGGTGGTCACGCCCGTGTCGGGGGAGGTCTATGGCGGGCGGGTGGTGGAGGAACGCCTGAAGAGCGGCCTGCTGCTCACCGCCCAGCCGCTGTCGCCCGCCCGGATGTGGACCCTCCTGCCGCCCCTCACCGACACCGCCCGCGTGGTCGTGCCCTGAACCCCGGAAGGTGCTCAGCCGCGGTCGTCGTAGCCCGGGTCGACCGTCTCGGGGGCCAGGCCGAGCAGCGTGGCCACCTGTTCCACGACCGTGTCGTGCACCATGGCCCCCAGTGTGTCGCGGTCGCGGGCCCGCGCCTCCAGGGGACGCCGGTAGACGACGATCGAGGCGGGGTTGGGGCCGGCGGCGGCGTCGGCGCGGCCGAACGGGATCGGGTCGGGGCTGAGCTGCGGACCGTCGCCCAGCTCGCTCAGCGGCGGCACCTCCTCGACCGCGAACTCCACCGCCGACAACTGGCGCTCCCACCGGGGCCTGAGCCGGTCGACCGCGTCGAGCACGAGGTCGTCGAAGCGCTCGCTGCGGGACTTGGCCATGGGGACGTGGGAGGGGGCGAGCGGGCCGCGAAGACCGCGACCGTGGCGATCGCGCCGCCTGGGACCGCGCCGGTGAGTCACGGAACCCAGTGTAGGGGGGCGTACGGACGGTGCCGGGGAACGGCGTACACCTGTCCACGAACGATGGTTTCGCCCGGGAACGCGGGAAACCGTCGGGCTCGACCCGGTCCCTGGCGGGGAAATCGGTGGAAAGGCTGCGACAGGTGTCCGAATTGTGGCGACACGCTCGTTAAGAGTGCTCAGATAGTGGCGCCTCGCACTCTTACCAGATACGGTCCCTCCGTGAGCCCCGTCCGCCGCTGTTCCCGCACCGCCTGCAGCCAGCCTGCCGTCTTCACGCTCACGTACGTATACGCCGACTCGACCGCTGTTCTCGGCCCCCTGGCGACGTACGCGGAGCCACATTGTTATGACCTGTGCGCCGAACACGCCGAGCGGCTGACCGCTCCCCGCGGCTGGGAGGTGGTGCGGCTGCCGACGGACGGCGCCTCGCCCAGCTCCGACGATCTCGAGGCGCTGGCCAACGCGGTCAGGGAGGCGGCGCGGCCCTCGCCGTCGGGCAATGGCGAGCCGGTCGGCCAGGGCGTCGAGGTCGGCAGGCGCGGGCACCTGCGCGTTCTGAGGTCGGCCCAGCAGCACCGCGACCGGTAGGCTCGTTTCGACGGAGGAAACGACCAGGGCGGAGCTGGAGAGTGGGCGATCTCGCCAAGATCTTCAAGGCGTACGACGTTCGCGGGGTGGTTCCCGACGAGTTCGACGAGCCGATCGCCGAGGCTGTCGGAGCGGCCTTCGTCGAGGTGACGGGCGCCGGGTCGGTCGTGGTGGCCCACGACATGCGCGAGTCGTCCGTGCCGCTGGCCGAGGCCTTCGTCCGCGGGGCGCGTTCGCGCCGGGCCGACGTGGTGCACGCCGGGCTCGGCTCCACCGACCTGCTCTACTACGCGAGCGGCAGCCTCGGGCTGCCCGGCGTGATGTTCACCGCCAGCCACAATCCCGCCCGCTACAACGGCATGAAGATGTGCCGGGCCGGCGCGGTGCCCATCGGCGGCGACACGGGGCTGAGCGAGATCCGCGACCGCGCGGCCGAGCTGGTCGGCGTCACGGCCACGCCGGTGGGGTCGCTGATCGAGAAGGACCTGCTGCCCGGCTACGCCCACCACCTGCGCACCCTGGTCGACCTGACCGGCGTCCGGCCGCTCAAGGTGGTCGTCGACGCGGGCAACGGCATGGGCGGGCACACCGTTCCCGCCGTGTTCGACGGGCTGCCGATCGAGCTGGTCCCGCTCTACTTCGAGCTGGACGGCGACTTCCCCAACCACGACGCCAACCCGCTGGAGCCACAGAACCTCCTCGACGTGCAGCGGGCGGTCATCGACAGCGGCGCGGACATCGGGCTGGCCTTCGACGGCGACGCCGACCGGTGCTGGGTGATCGACGAGCGGGGGGCGTCCGTCTCGCCGTCGGCCGTGACCGCGCTGGTCGCGGTGCGCGAGCTGGTCAAGGCTCCGGGCGCGACGGTCATCCACAACCTGATCACCTCCCACGGCGTGCCCGAGATCGTGCGCGAGCACGGCGGGGTCCCGGTGCGGACGCGGGTGGGGCACTCGTTCATCAAGGCCGAGATGGCCCGCACGGGCGCGGTGTTCGGCGGCGAGCACTCGGCCCACTACTACTTCCGCGACTTCTGGTTCGCCGACTCCGGCCTGCTGGCCGCGATGCACGTGCTGGCCGCGCTCGGCGAGCAGGATCGGGCGCTGTCCGAGCTGGTCGAGGTCTACTCGCGCTATCACGCCTCCGGCGAGGTCAACAGCGCGGTCGCCGACCAGGGCGAGGCGCTGCGGCGGGTGCGGGAGGCGTTCGCCGGCCGGGGCGAGTTCGACGAGCTCGACGGGCTGACCGTGACGGGATCCGGCTGGTGGTTCAACCTGCGGGCCTCCAACACCGAGCCGCTGCTCCGGCTGAACGCCGAGGCGGCCGACGAGACCGAGATGACGGCGATCAGGGACGAGGTCCTCGCCATTGTGGGAAAGGTGTCGAAGTGAAGATCGACGACTGGCTGCTCGAAATCCTGGCCTGCCCGGCCTGCAAGGCCCCCCTGCGTGCCGAGACCGAGGCCGAAGAGCTGGCCTGCACCGGCTGCGGCCTCATCTACCCGGTCCGGGACGACATCCCCGTTCTGCTCGTCGACGAGGCCAGGAAACCGTGACCTGGGAGCCGGAGCGGCTCGACGACCAGCGGCATCTCAGCGACGGCGACCCCGGCGGCATGCTGCCCGCGGTCGCCGCCGCCGCGGCTCACGTACGCACCGGCTACCGCACCGCCGTCGAGGCCCGTGTCGACCGCCTGGCCGGGATGGGGCGCCCGCGCGCCATCGTGGTCGCGGGCATGGGCGGCTCCGGCATCGCGGGTGACATCATGGCGGCGGTCGTCGGCAACGGCGCGCCGCTGCCGATCATCACCCTGCGCTCCTACCAGCTCCCCGGCTGGGTCGGCGCCACCGACCTGGTCATCGCCGTCTCAGGCTCGGGCGACACCGAGGAAACCCTGGCCGTCGCCACCCAGGCCGTGCGGCGCGGCTGCACGCTGCTGGGCGTGGGCGCACCCCACTCACCGCTGGAGGCGATCGCCACCCAGGCGTCGGCCGTCTATGTGCCGGTGCCCGTGAGCGGGCAGTCCAGGGCCAACGTCTGGCTGCTGACCGTGCCGCTGATCGTGGCGGCCGCCGCGCTGCGGCTCCTGCCGGCCGACCAGGAGTTGTTCGAACGGGTGGCCACGGCGCTGGAGGACATGGCGCACCGGTGCCGGCCGTCCAGCGAGTCGTTCGTCAACCCGGGCAAGTCGCTCGCGCTCGACGTGGCCGAGAGCCTTCCGGTGATCTGGGGCTCGTCGGCCGCCGCGTCTGTGGCGGCGTACCGGCTGGCCTGCCAGCTCAACACCAACGCGAAATATCCCGCCATCTTCGGCGAGCTGCCCGAGGCGGGTCACGGTCAGGTGGCGACCTTCGACGGGCCGATGGCCGAGCGCGACATCTTCGCCGACGCCCCCGCCCACGCGCTCAGGCTGGTGGTGCTGCGCGACTCCGAGGAACATCCCCAGCTGACGCGGCAGCGCGAGGCTTCGCTGCGGCTGGCGCGCGAGCGCGACGTCCCGGTGACCGAACTGGCGGCGGAGGGCGCGCACCCGCTGGAACGCATGGCCTCGCTGATTCTGCTCGGCGACTACGCGAGCACCTATCTGGCGCTGGGATACGCCGTCGATCCGAGCTCCGTCGCGGCGATCAGTGAACTCAAGGCCAGGATTTCGCAATAGGATCCCCTTCCAGGCCTATGAACAGCTGATCTTACGAGTGGAGAAACCGGTGAGCGCGAGCGGCGGAACCAAAGCGATCATTGCGGCATTGGTCGCTAACCTGTCCATTGCCGTGGCCAAGTTCGTGGCGGCGTTCTTCACCGGGTCGTCGTCGATGCTGGCCGAGGGCATTCACTCGGTCGCCGACTCGGGCAACCAGGTGCTGCTGCTGGTCGGCGGCAAGCGGGCGGCCCGCGCCAGCACCAAGGAACACCCGTTCGGCTACGGTCGCGAACGCTACTTCTACGCGTTCGTGGTGGCCGTGGTGTTGTTCGCGATCGGCGCGCTCTTCTCGCTGTACGAGGGCTATCACAAGCTGACCCACGCCGAGCCCCTCACGTCGCCCGCCTGGGCGTTCGGCGTGCTCATCTTCGCGATCATCGCTGAGATCTTCTCCTTCCGCACGGCCATCAAAGAGGCCAACCTGGTGCGCGGCAAGCAGGGGTGGGTCGCGTTCATCCGCAGGTCCAAGTCTCCTGAGCTGCCGGTCATCCTGCTGGAGGACCTGGGCGCGCTGCTCGGCCTGATCTTCGCGCTCTTCGGTGTGACGATGGCCGTGGTGACGGGCAACCCCGTCTGGGACGCCATCGGCACCCTGATGATCGGCGCCCTGCTCGCCGTCATCTCGGTCGTGCTGGCGGTGGAGACCAAGTCGCTGCTGGTCGGCGAGGGCGCCTCGCCCGAGGTGGAGCAGCAGATCCGCCGCGCGCTGGAGAGCGCGCCCGAGGTCGACCGCGTCATCCACATGCGCACGCTGCACCTCGGCCCGGAAGAACTGCTCGTGGGCGCCAAGATCGCGGTCTCGCACGACGAGACGGCCGGGGAGGTGGCGCGCGGCATCGACGAGGCCGAGCAGCGCATCCGTGAGGCCGTGCCGATCGCCCGGGTCATCTACCTGGAGCCCGACCTCGACCGGTCCCGCACGCCCGCCCCCTAGGCGCCGTCCGGCCCCGGCCGGTTCCGTACGCCCGGCTGCTGAGCGCCGCCCGAGGGGCGCAGCAGCCGCAGGGCCTTCTCCTTCTCGAAGTCGAGGGCCCGGCGCGGCACCTGGATACGCCCGATCCGCACCCCGAGGTCGCGTACGGCCGCCGCCACCGCGGGCTCGCTCAGCACCCGCAGCGCGAACGCCAGCTCGGCCGGCGACACGTCGAAGCGTTTCTCCAGCTCGACGCCCTGCGCCACGGCGGCCAGCTCCTCGGGGCCGAACCGCCGGTGCGCCCCCTGCTCCCGCACGGGAGGCAACAGACCGAGTGCCTCCCGGTAGCGGAGCATTCGCGGGGACATGCCGAGCCGCTTGGCGGCTTCCGTGATGCGCATCCTTACATTCTTACGTCAGTTTCACCCCTCCGGGCGTGCGTCGCCGTACGAACGGTGCCTAGACTCGTCGGCGACAACCATCAGTGACGCGAGGGGAAACCCGATGGACTTCAAGGTCGCAGACCTTTCACTTGCCGACTTCGGTCGTAAGGAGATCCGGCTCGCCGAGCACGAGATGCCCGGCCTCATGGCCGTGCGCCGCGAATACTCGGACACGCGACCTCTGGCGGGCGCGAAGATCATGGGCTCCCTGCACATGACGATCCAGACCGCCGTCCTCATCGAGACGCTGGTGGCGCTCGGGGCCGAGGTCCGCTGGGTCAGCTGCAACATCTTCTCCACGCAGGACCACGCCGCCGCCGCGGCGGTCGTCGGGCCCGACGGCACCGTCGACGACCCGAAGGGCGTGCCGGTGTTCGCCTGGAAGGGCGAGACCCTGGAGGAATACTGGTGGTGCACCGAGCAGGCGCTGACCTGGCCTGACGGCGGCGCCCCCAACATGATCCTCGACGACGGCGGCGACGCCACGCTGCTGGTGCACAAGGGCGCGGAATACGAGAAGGCCGGCGCCGTGCCGCCCGCCACCGCCGACGACCCCGAGGAGTGGCACGTCATCATCGACCTGCTCACCCGCACGGTCGGCGCCGACAAGAAGTGGACCCGGATCGCCGAGAGCATCAAGGGCGTCACCGAGGAGACCACGACCGGCGTGCACCGCCTCTACGAGATGCACAAGAACGGCCAGCTCCTCTTCCCGGCCATCAACGTCAACGACTCCGTCACCAAGTCGAAGTTCGACAACAAGTACGGCTGCCGCCACTCCGTCATCGACGGCCTCAACCGCGCCACCGACGTGCTCATCGGCGGCAAGGTCGCCGTGGTCTGCGGCTACGGCGACGTCGGCAAGGGCTGCGCCGACGCGCTGCGCGGCCAGGGCGCCCGCGTGATCGTCACCGAGATCGACCCCATCTGCGCGCTCCAGGCGGCCATGGACGGCTACCAGGTGACCACGCTGGACGAGGTCGTCGGCGTCGCCGACATCTTCGTCACCGCCACCGGCAACTTCAACATCATCACCGCCGACCACATGGCGCGGATGAAGCACCAGGCGATCGTCTCCAACATCGGCCACTTCGACAACGAGATCGACATGGCCGGCCTCGCCAAGCTGCCCGGCATCAAGCGCAACACCATCAAGCCCCAGGTGGACGAGTGGGTCTTCGCCGACGGCCACACGATCCTCGTGCTCGCGGAAGGCCGCCTGATGAACCTCGGCTGCGCGACCGGCCACCCGAGCTTCGTCATGTCCAACTCGTTCACCAACCAGGTGATCGCCCAGATCGAGCTGTTCACCAAGACGGCCGACTACCCGACCGGCGTCTACACGCTGCCCAAGCACCTCGACGAGAAGGTCGCCCGGCTCCACCTCGACGCCCTCGGCGTCAAGCTCACCGAACTGACCAAGGAGCAGGCCTCCTACATCGGCGTCCACGTCGAGGGCCCGTACAAGCCCGATCACTACCGGTACTGATCGGGGCTCCCGAGCCTTCCGCGTGTTTCGGGGCTTTTCCCCGCGTCACACAACGCTCCGAGGGGGCTTTCCCCTCGGAGCGCGTCAAACCCCATCTTTTACGGCAGGCCAAGTCACCCGCACTCGCCGACGCCGCTTCCGTCCGTCATGGCCGGTCGTGAAGGCTCACGGGATTCTCGCCGTTACGAGCGCGTTCTTGGCCGTCTTCTTCGGTTACAGGTGAGCCATGGACGTCTCGGAAAGCGGTGAGCGGCAGATTTCGTGGGCCGCGCGTTCGATGCCGGTGTTGACCGCGATCGGTGAGCGCTTCGGTCTGGAGCGGCCGCTGGACGGGCTGAAGATCGCGGCCTGCCTGCACGTCACCGCCGAGACGGCCGTGCTGATGGGCGCGCTGAAGGCGGGCGGCGCCGAGATCGCGCTGGCCGCCTCCAACCCGCTGTCGACGCAGGACGACGTGGCCGAGGCGTTGCGCGCGTACGGGATCGCGGTGCACGCGCGGGCGGGCGTGGACCGGCCGACCTACTACCGGCACATCCACCAGGCGCTTGATCTCGGGCCGGATCTTGTGCTGGACGACGGGTGTGACCTGGTGAACATCCTGCACACCGAGCGCACCGACCTGCTCGACGGCGTCAGCGGTGGGTGCGAGGAGACCACCACGGGGATCATCAGGCTGCGTCAGATGACGGCGGAGCAGGCGTTGCGGTTCCCGGTCGTGGCCGTGAACGACACGCGCACCAAGCGCATGTTCGACAACCGGTACGGCACCGGGCAGTCGACGCTCGACGGGATCATGCGGGCCACGAACATGATGCTGGCGGGTCGCACGGTGGTCGTGGCCGGGTTCGGGTTCTGCGGGCGCGGGGTGGCCGAGCGGGCCAAGGGCTTCGGCGCCCGGGTGATCGTGACCGAGATCGACGCCGTGAAGGCGCTCGACGCGACCCTGCAGGGCTACGAGGTGCGGCCGATGGCGCAGGCGGCGCTGCTCGGCGACCTGTTCATCACCGTGACCGGCAACCGCGACGTGATCAGGGCCGAGCACCTGGCCGCCATGAGGGACGGCGCGATCCTGGCCAACGCGGGACACTTCGACGTGGAGATCGACGTGCGGGCGCTGGACGAGCTGGCCGTCGAGGTGATCAGGGGCGTGCGCCCGAACACCGACGAGTACGTCATGCCCGACGGCCGGCGGCTGCTGCTGCTCGCCGAGGGCCGCCTGGTCAACCTCACGGCGGCCGAGGGGCACCCGGCCGCGGTCATGGACATGTCGTTCTCGGCGCAGGCGCTGGCCGTGGCGTGGCTGGCGGGGGAGCGGGCCCGGCTGGAGCCCGGCGTCTACGACGTGCCCGCGGAGATCGACCACGAGGTCGCCAGGCTCAAGCTGGCCGCCACGGGCATCGGCATCGACGAGCTCACGGACGAGCAGGAGGACTACCTGCACTCCTGGCGCGTCGGTTCCTGACGGAACGCCGGCGCCCGTGTGGCTGGAGGTTGCTAGAGCGCGGTCTGCATCTCGCGCATGCGGCCGATCTCGGCCATCTGGGTGACGCTCACGTCGCCGGCCAGTTCTTCGATCCTGATGTGGGAGCCGCTGGTCAGCACCTTCTCCGACATCGTGATCGCCCCCTGGTGGTGGGCGATCATGAGCTGCAGGAACATCCGGTCGAAGTCCTTGCCCGTCGCCGCCCGCAGGGCCTCCAGCTGCTCCGGCGTGGCCATGCCCGGCATGCCGTCGTGCGCCGCGTGGTGGTCGGGCACCTTCTGCTCCTGCTCCCGCAGCCAGGTCGTCATGTACTGGATCTCGGGTGCCTGGGCGGCCTTGATCCGGTCGGCCAGGCCCTTCACCTTGGCCGACTGCGCCCTGTTCGGGGCCAGCAGCGCCATGTCCAGGGCCTGACGGTGATGGACGATCATGTCCTGGACGTAGGTCACGTCGGCGGCGTTCGCGGTCGGGGAGGGCACCGCGGTGGCGGCCTCGGCCGGCGAGAGCGTCCTGTCCTGTTCGCCCGGCCGGCCGGGAGCGATCACGGGCGCGGTCGAGTCGGCTCGCGGCGCCTGAGGTGTCGTGCTGGAGCTGCAGCCGGTGAGGGTGGCGACCGTGGCCATGACGACAATGAGCGCGGCGCGCACCCAGCCTCCCTGACAGACGTGGCGGAGAATGCGCACTCTAAGTCATGAACCACAGTTAGAAAAGGGTGCGAACCGGAACAAAAATTGACAGGTTGGACGCTGGTCAGCGGCGATGATTAGAGCGACCATAACGGAGGTTTATGCTCCCTTTATCGGAGGTCCCCGAGTGTTCACCCGCCGCAGGGTCCTCATCCTGGTCGCGGCCCTGGCCGCGCTGGCCGGCACCACTCTGCCGGTCCAGGCTGCGGACATACCGGCTCCTGGCGAGATCGTCATGAGCCCGAACATCAAGCACGTCACGAACGTGCCCAAACCCGAGGCCCTGGCCGACATCCACACGGACATGGCCTTCCAGGGCCACTATGCGTACGTCGGGAACTACTCCGGCTTCTCGATCTACGACATCCGCAAGCCGAAGCGCACCTCGCTCGTCAGCTCCGTGGTCTGCCCCGGCGGCCAGATGGACGTCAGCGTCCACGGCGACCTGCTGTTCGGCTCGGTCGACTCCTCGCGTAACGACGACTCGTGCAACAGCACCTCGCAGCCCGCGTCCGTGAAGGAGTCGTGGGAGGGCGTACGCATCTTCGACATCTCCGACAAGGCGCACCCGAAGTACATCAAGGCCGTCGAGACGAACTGCGGCTCGCACACCCACACGCTGGTCCCCGACCGGTGGGGGCGCAACGTCTACATCTACGTCTCCTCCTACGGCCCGAGCGACGCCTTCCCCGACTGCACGACGCCCCACGACCTCATCTCGATCATCAAGGTGCCGCTGCGCGACCCGTCCGCCGCGTCGGTCATCGCGACGCCCAACCTGTTCCCCGACGGCGGGTACCCGGGCAAGCAACTGCCCTACCCCGAGGGCAGGTCCGCGACCACGGGCTGCCACGACATCACCGCGTACCCGGAGAAGGGCATCGCGGCGGGCGCCTGCATGGGTGAGGGCATCCTGCTCGACATCCGCGACCCCGAGCGGCCCAGGGTGACCGCGACCGTGCGCGACGAGCGCAACTTCGCGTTCTGGCACTCGGCCACGTTCAACAACGAGGGCACGAAGGTCATCTTCACCGACGAGCTCGGCGGCGGCGGCGCGGCCACCTGCAACGAGGCCATCGGGCCCGAGCGGGGCGCCAACGCCTACTACGACATCGTGCGCGGCCGGCTCGTGTTCAGGAGCTACTTCAAGATCTCCCGGCACCAGGACGACAGCGAGAACTGCGTCGCCCACAACGGCTCGCTGATCCCCGTCAAGGGCCGCGACATCATGGTGCAGGCGTGGTACCAGGGCGGCATCTCGGTGGTCGACTTCACCGACTCGGCGCATCCAGAGGAGATCGCCTACTTCGAGCGCGGCCCCGACAACACCGCGCCCGCGCTGAGTGGCGGCTTCTGGTCGGCCTACTACTACAACGGGCACATCTACGGCTCCGACTTCAACCAGGGCCTTGACGTGCTGAAGATCAACGACTGGCGTACAAACCGGGCGAACGGCGTCAAGATGCGCGAGCTCAACGCGCAGACCCAGACGTCCTATCCCGAGCACGGGCACGGTCATCACTGATGACGGGACGCCGCGTTCGCGCCCGTACCCGTACGAAGGAGGCATACCGCATGACCAGTCCGCGCCGAGTCCTCGCGATGGCAGGGGCGGCCGTCGCGCTCCTGCTCACCTCGTCACCCGCGACCGCCAGTGACATCCCGCCGCCCGACGCCGTGGTCACCAGCCCCAACGTCACCCACGTCAGGAACGTCCCCAAACCGGACGCCATCGCGTCGAGCATCAACACCGACATCGCCTTCCAGGGCGACTACGCCTACGTCGGCAACTACGGCGGCTTCTCCATCTACGACATCAGGAACCCCAAGAGGGCCAGGGTCGTGAGCTCCGTGGTCTGCCCCGGCGGGCAGATGGACGTCAGCGTCTACGGTGACCTGCTGTTCGCCGCCGTCGACAGCTCACGCAGCGACGACTCCTGCGCCAGCACCGACCGGTCGGCCACCGAGAAGGACGCCTGGGAAGGCGTACGCATCTTCGACATCTCCAACAAGGCCAGGCCGAGATACATCAAGGCGGTCGAAACGGCCTGCGGCTCCCACACGCTGACCCTGGTGCCGGGCAAGGGACGCGACCGGCACAAGAACGTCTACGTGTACGTCTCCTCGTACCAGCCGGCGGCGAACTTCCCCGACTGCCAGCCGCCGCACGACAAGATCTCCATCATCAAGGTGCCGCTGCGCCACCCGCAGGCCGCGCACGTCGCCGCCACTCCGGTCGTCTTCCCCGACGGCGGCAACGAGGACCAGCCCGGCCTGCTCGTCCCGACCACCGGCTGCCACGACATCACCGCATACGCGGAGAAGGACATCGCGGCGGGCGCCTGCATGGGCGACGGCGTGCTGTTCGACATCTCCGACCGGCTCGACCCGAAGGTCACTGCCAGGACCACCGACCCGAACTTCGCGTTCTGGCATTCGGCGACCTTCACCAACGACGCCAGGAAGGTCGTCTTCACCGACGAGCTCGGCGGCGGCGGCGCGGCCACCTGCAACGAGGCCACCGGCCCCAACCGCGGCGCCGACGCGATCTACGACATCTCCAACGGCCAGTTCACGTTCAAGAGCTACTTCAAGATCTCCCGGCACCAGGACGACAGCGAGAACTGCGTCGCCCACAACGGCTCGCTGATCCCCGTCAAGGGCCGCGACATCATGGTGCAGGCGTGGTACATGGGCGGGTTGTCGGTCTGGGACTTCACCGACTCCGCCCACCCGAGGGAGATCGGCTACTTCGAGCGCGGCCCCCGCTCCAACGGCGGTGGCGGCGGCATCTGGTCCGCCTACTACTACAACGGCTACATCTACGCGGCCGACTTCCACGAGGGCTTCGACGTCATCAGGATCGACGACCGGCTCACGAACAGCGCCAGGCACGTGCGTACCGACCGGCTGAACGCGCAGACGCAGGAGTCGTACCGCAACGGCAGGTGGCACTGACCTCGAAGGCTGCGCGCCGTCCCGGTGACCTCGCGGGTCACTGGGGCGGCGCGAACCCGCCCGGGGCCGCCTGGGGCGGCTCCGGCGCGGGAGCGGCCGGCGGCGGAGCCTGCGCGCCGGGCAACGGCCGCGGAGCCGACGGAGGCGCGGGGTAGGAACCGGGGAACGGAGCCGCTGGAGGAGCGGCGTAGGGGCCGGGCTGCGGGACCGGCGGGGGAGGGCCTGGCTGCGGCGCGTACAGGCTTTGTGGCGGGCTTTGTGGCGGGCCTGGTGGCCTGCCTTGTGGCGCGCCGCCGCTCCCCGCCCGCTGCGCGAACCTGGCCTGCTCCCTGCGGCGGCGCTCGGCCAGCACGGCGCTCAGATAGGCGTACGGCGGCGTGCCGGAGGGCGCCGCGGGGGAGACGAAGGAGGCCACCTGGGTCGAGATGCGCACGCCCATCTCGTGCTGCACCTGCGGTGACAGGTCGGGCCAGCGCAGCAGGTATTGCCTGGCCGCCTGGGCCACCTCGTCGGGCAACTGGGAGAGCTCCAGCGTGGCCGCCCAGTTCGCCAGCGGCGGCGGCATCATGATGACCTGCCCCGTGTCGCGCGGAGCCCGGTCGGAGATCACGATGGTGCCCGCGAACACGTCGCCCAGCCGCTTGCCCCGCTGCGAGACCAGCGAGGCGATCAGCGCCGGCGCCCCGGCGAGCACCCAGAACTCGACCAGCCCGGCCAGCCCGCGGAACAACGCCTGCCGGAAACGCTCGGGGCCGCCGTCGTCACTGACCACCCGGAGCCCGAGCGCCAGCTTGCCGAGACTGCGGCCCCTGGTGACGGACTCGAAGATCACCGGATAGCCGATCATCACCAGCACCATCAGCACGATCATGACGGCGCTGAACATGGCCAGGTCGGTGACGCCCGCGAACGCTCCCAGGAGCGCGTAGGCGCCGACCATCGCCGTGAACTGCACCGCCAGGTCAATGATGATCGCCAGCGCCCGCGAGGGCATCTGGGCCACCCGCACTTCGACGACGACGGCGTCGCCGGTCACAACCTCCGACATAACTGGAGCCTAACGGCTATGTCGCGGTGGTTGAGCGGCCAGAATGTTCGGGTGGACATCGATGCTTTCGTCGCGGCGCACCGCCCTGTGTGGGACCGGCTCGACTACCTGGTCAAGAACCGTTCGTCATTGACGGGCGCCGAGGCGGACGAACTGGTCGACCTCTACCAGCGGGTCTCGACGCATCTGTCCATCGTGCGCTCCTCGTCGAACGACCCGGTGCTGGCCGGGCGGTTGTCCGCGCTGGTGGCCAGGGCCAGGTCCGCGGTGACCGGCGCGCACACACCGGCCTGGCGGGAGCTGGTGAGATTCTTCACGGTCACGTTCCCCGTGGTGGCCTACCGGGCGCGGTGGTGGTGGCTGGCGAGCTCGGCCGCGTTCCTGGTCGTCGCGTTCGTGATGGGTGCGTGGGTGGCGAACAACCCCGAGGTCCAGACCGCCATCGCCAGCCCTGAGGAGATCACCCAGCTGGTCGAGGAGGATTTCGCCGACTACTACTCGGAGAACCCGGCCGCGTCGTTCGCCGGTCGCGTGTGGCTGAACAACGCGTACGTCTCGGCGCAGATGATCGCGTACTCGGTGCTGCTGGGGCTGCCGATCCCGTACGCGCTCTACGCGAACGCGGAGAATGTCGCCGTCTCGGGCGGCCTCATGGCCTCCAGGGACAAACTCGACATCTTCTTCGGCCTCATCATGCCGCACGGGCTCCTGGAGCTGACCGCGGTGTTCCTGGCGGCGGCCGTCGGCATGCGCCTGGGCTGGACGGTCGTCGACCCAGGGCCGCGCAGGCGGGTCGAGGCGCTGGCCGAGCAGGGCAGAGCCGTGATGAGCGTGGCGCTCGGGCTTGTCGTGGTGCTGTTCGCGTCGGGGCTGATCGAGGCGTTCGTGACGCCGTCGGGGCTGCCGACGTGGGCGCGGGTGGGCATCGGGGTGCTCGCCGAGGTGGTCTTCCTGACGTACGTGATCGTCTTCGGCCGACGGGCGGTGGCGCAGAACGAGACCGGCGACCTCGAACGCGCCCCCGACGTGGCCCCATCCGCGTGACGACCCCGGGCGCCCAGAGGCGTCCTGCGTCCTGCGGCGCTCAGAGGCGGCCCGCGCCCGCGGCGCTCAGAGACGGCCCGCGGCCTTGAGCGCCAGGTACGCGTCCGCGAGCGCGGGCGCGATGTCGTCCGGAGCCGCGTCCACCACCTCGACCCCGTGCCGGCGCAACCTCGCCGTGATGCGCCTGCGCCCGAGCTGCGCATGCTCGGCCGCCGCCGCGTCATAGACCTGCTCCGCCGAGTCGCGGCGGCCCGCCATGGCCGCGACCAGCGGATCGGACACCCCGGCCACCAGCACCAGATGCCGCGAGGACAACTGCGGCAGCACCGGCATCAGCCCCTCGTCCAGCGCCGCCGGGTTGAGGTCCGTCAGCAGGACGACCAGGCAACGCCGCTTGGCCCTCGACAGGATGGTGGCCACCATGCCCTGCGAGTCGGCCTCGACCAGCTCCGCCTCGATCGGCGCCATCGCGTTGACCAGCGACGACAGCAGCTCGGTGCGCGACTCCCCGCTCACCCACGCGCGTACGGCCCGGTCGTGGGCCAGGAAGTCGACCTGGTCGCCGGCCCTCGCGGCGAGGGCGGCCAGCAGCAGCGCCGCGTCCATCGACCAGTCGAGCCGCGGCCAGCCCGGCGAGGGCCGCGAATCCGGCCCCGTGGCCCGCCGGGCCAGCAGGCCGCCGCCGTCGCCCGCCGCGCCCGCCAGGGGGATCGGCGCCTCACCCACCCGGCCCGCCGACGTACGGCCGGTGTCGAGCACGATCAGCACGCGGCGGTCGCGTTCGGGACGCCAGGTGCGCACCACGACGTCGTGGCGGCGCGCGGTCGCCCGCCAGTCGATGGAACGTACGTCGTCGCCCACCACGTATTCGCGCAGCGAGTCGAACTCGGTGCCCTGCCCGCGCACCAGCGCGGGGTGCTGCCCGTCCAGCTCGCGCAGCCTGGCCAGCCTGGAAGGCAGGTGCTTGCGCGACAGGAACGGCGGCAGCACCCGCACCGACCACGGAGCCTGGTGGCTGCCCTGGCGGGCGGCCAGGCCGAGCGGCCCGACCGAACGCACCGTGACCGCCACGGACGCCCGGTCGCCGCGCCTCGTCGGGTCGAGCGTCACGACGATCCTGCGCCGCTCGCCGGCCGGTACGTCCAGCGGGGCGACGCGGGGTGAGGCCCCTGCGGAGGGCGGCCAGGCGTCCCTGAGCACCCCGCGTACGCGGCGGGTGCCGGGGTTCTCCACCACCAGCTCCACCGTGGCCCGCTGGCCCAGGCGCATCAGGCTCTCGCCGGAGCGGTGGAACCTGAGCGGGCGCACCGCCCCCGCGAACACCAGGTCGACGATGATCGCGGCGGCGAGCAGCAGGCACACCCCGGCCAGCGCGGGCCCCGGCAGGGGCGCGAACATCACCACCAGGATCCCGATCGCCGCCACCAGCCCGGCACGTCCCGTCAGCGCCATCGGTCGCTCACCCTCCTCACTCGTTCCCCCTCCTGTCAGCGGGGGACGGGGACGGAGGAGAGGATGCCGTCGAGCAGGCCGTCCGCGGTCGCCCCTTCCAGCTCGGCCTCGGGCCGGAGCTGGACGCGGTGCCGCAGCGCGGGCCTGGCCAGCGCCTTGACGTCGTCGGGGGTGACATACTGGCGCCCGGACAACCACGCCCACGCCCGGGAGGCCGCGAGCAGGGCGGTGGCGCCACGCGGCGAGACGCCGAGCTGCAACGCCGGCGAGCTCCTGGTGGCGCGGGCGACGTCGACGATGTAGCCGAGCACCTCGGGCGCCACGTGCACGGCGGCCGCCGCCTCCCGGCCCGCGGCCAGGTCGGCGGCCGTGGCGACGGCCTTGACCTCCGACAGGTCGCGCGGGTCGAAACCGCGGGCGTGCCGGTCGAGCACCGAGATCTCCTGCTCGCGCGGGGGCAGCGGCACGGTCAGCTTGACCAGGAACCGGTCGAGCTGCGCCTCGGGAAGCTGGTAGGTGCCTTCGTACTCGACGGGGTTCTGGGTGGCGCACACCACGAACGGGTCGGGCAGCGCCTTGGCCGCGCCCTCGACGCTGACCTGCCGCTCCTCCATCGCTTCCAGCAGGGCGGCCTGCGTCTTCGGCGGGGTGCGGTTGATCTCGTCGGCGAGCAGCAGGTTGGTGAACACCGGGCCCTCGCGGAACTCGAACCGCGCGGTCTTCGCGTCGTAGATCAGCGAGCCGGTCACGTCGCCGGGCATCAGGTCGGGCGTGAACTGCACCCGCTTGAAGTCGAGCGACAGGGCCGCCGACAACGTACGCACCAGCAGCGTCTTGGCCACGCCCGGCACGCCTTCGAGCAGCACGTGGCCCCTGCACAGCAGCGCGATGACCATGCCCGTCACCACCGCGTCCTGCCCGACCACGGCTTTGGACACCTCGGCGCGCAACGCCGCCAGCGCCTGTCTCGCCGAGTCGTCGGTACTCGTCACGCGGTAGGTCTCGTCAAAGTTCACTCAACTGCCTTTCGATCATGTCCAAGTATCCGGCCAGTTCGACGAGCTGGGCGTCGTCCGCCGGCGGCGGCCCGTACAGTGCCGCGCCGAGACTGTGCGGGTCCTCCACCGTACGGGCGGCGAGGGCCGGGACGACCTCATGCGGCCCCGCGCCGTGGCCGAGCCCGAGCCTGGCCGTGAGCCGGTCGATCGTGCCCGCGCGCAGCGCGGCGGCCGCGCGTTCCCTGGCCCGTCTGGCCCGGTAGAGCCTGCCACGCCCCTCGACCGTCTCGGCGGCCCTGACGACGACGGGCAGCTTCTCCACGACCACCGGCCCGAGCCGCCTGCCCCGCCAGTACGCCGCCACCGCCACGGCGATGAACGCCATGTAGATGGTCCAGCGGACGTTGCCGGGCATCAGGTCGTACATCGACTGGCCCTGCTCGCCCGCCAGCTCCCGGGGCGGCGGGTTGTCCGGCGGGACCAGCCAGGTCACGGGCTTGCCGGTGCTGAGGAGGTTGAGCGCGAGCGCCGCGTTGCCGTCCTCGGCCAGCCGCTGGTTGGTCATGAAGCCGCCGTCGCCGACGACGGTGGTGACGCCCCTGCCGCCTGGGTAGCTGACCAGCGTGTGCCCGTCGCCGGCCGGGTAGCAGCCGGTGGAGCCCGGCGGACCGTGAAGGACGACGCCGCCCATGTGGGCGCTGCCCGCGGCACGGGCGGCGGGCAGCGGGCATTCGGGGTCGCGCGAGCGGGGGCGTGCGGGCTGGGCCTCCGTGCTCACCTCCGGGGCCAGGGTGTCCAGGCCGAAGACGTCGCCGACGATCAGCCGGCCGCCGGGGAGCCCGGCGAGGGGGCGCGCGTCGACGTACGCCTGGTCGGTGATGAGCAGCAGGCGCTCACCTGTGGCGGCCTTGTCGACGGCGGCCTGCGCGGAGTCGACCCGGTCGACGGTGACGCCCCGGTCGCGCAGCAGTTCGGCCAGGGCCTTCGAGCCCATCAGCGACGTGTCCTCGGGGTCGAGGGGACGTGTGGGGCCGCGGTTTCCGCCGAGCAGCACGCTCGCCACCCCCGCGAGCACGATGAGCACGCCGAACAGCACGATGAGCCGGCTCGCGCGCCAGGTGGCGCGGGGGGTCGGGGAGGTCGGCCTGGACTCGCCGGCGGCGGGAGGGCTCGTGGTCACGCTCATGAGCCGCCTCCGGCGTTCGTCCACGGGCCCGCCGCGGGCGCGGCGGCCGTCTGGGACGCGATGGGCACGGGGCGGGCCTGGCTGACGCGGTCGTCGAGGTCGGCCATCCGCGCGTAGGCCTCGCGGGTGCCCGGCACGCCGCCGTAGGTGACGTCGTCGAACGAGCGGGCCGCCATGGCCAGCTCGTCCGCGAAGTCCGGCAGGGGGACGGCGGCCTCGGCGGCCAGCTCGTGGGCCGTGCGCCCGGGCATGCCGTCGACGAGCGCGCGCTCCTCCAGGTCGCGGGCGATGGCCCGGAGGCGTTCCTGGAGGGCGGGGGCCCACTGCTCCTCGGCGGCCAGCCGTTCCGCCGACTGCCGGTGCTCGGCCGCGCTCATCGTCCGCCGGCCGAACAGCGTGCCCATCGCGGCTGCGTTCCTGCGCGAGGACCTGCGCAACTGCCACGAGATCAGCACGATCACCCCGATGATGATGGCGACGATCACCACGGACGCGATGACGCTGCCGACCGCGCCGCCGCCCACGGTGGCGTCGACCAGGTCGCCGAGGAACTGCATGACCCATCGGTAGACCCGGTCGGGCAGCGATTCCGTCTCGTAGGCGGGATCGAGCAGCTCGCGCGCGGCTTGCCGCGCCGCCTCCTCCCTGTCGATCGGGCTCACGGCCTGGCGGAGTTGGACGGGTGCCACAGCTCGTCGGCGGAGGCGTGCACCCAGCCCTGGCGCTGCTGCTCGATGGCCGCGGTCTGCAGGACGAGGTCGAACGCCTCACTGCGCATGCGGCGGTCGGCGTAGAGCAGACCGGCGACCCCGGCCTCGAACGGATAGGCGAACATGGCGCTCAGCGTGCCGCCGATGGCGATCAGCACGGCCGACACGACCGCCGTCGCCACCGAGCCCGCGCCGAGCATGCCGAAGAGCGTGCCCGCGATCGTGAACGGCACCGACAGGATGCCCGCCACGAGCCCGACGAGCAGCGAGGTGAGCAGCAGGATGCCGAACACCCGCCAGAAGTCGCCGGTCACCAGGTGCCACGAGCGGCGCATGGCGTCGATCGGGCTGCGCCCTTCGAGGACCACGGCGGGCGAGGCGAAGGCGAAGCGGGTCCGGATGAACAGGTAGTAGCCGATGTACGCGATGAGGAACACGATGCCCGTCAGGGCCAGCCAGCCGAGGTCGCCGGCGGAGGCGTTGAGCGAGAAGACCACGATGAGCAGGACGAGGACGAGCGCCGGCACCAGCATGAGCACGGCCATCAGCCCCACCACGCCGAACAACGCGGGCACCCGGCTCTTGACCAGTTGCCAGGCCTCCCCGGCGGTGAGCTTGCCGCCGAAGACGGCCCGGCCGAGTATCCGGGTCAGCACGCCGGTCAGCAGGGTGACCGCGACGAACTGGATGGCGTAGGAGAGCAGGGTGCCGCCGTACTGGGAGGCGAGGCCGGCCAGGCCGGTGAGCTGGGCCTCCGCGGCGGCCACGTTGCCGGGGTCGGCGAGCGCTCCGCCCATCGTGTTGAGCAGGAAGGCCTGCCCCACCGCGAGCGGCACCGACGCGATCAGGGCGGCGATGGCCGACAGGCCGAGCACGGCCTTCGGGTTGGACCTGATGAGCTTGATCGTGCCGTCGAGCAGGTCGCCGAGCTGCAGGGGGCGCAGCGGGATGATGCCGGGCCGCAGCGCGGGCGGCGGCATGGCGCCGTAGACGGGCTGGGGGTGCTGATGTGGCGGGTAGGGTGGCTGGGGCCCCGGCCCGTGAGGCGGCTGGTGTGGTGATTGCTGCCCGTAGGGAGCCCCGTGCGGCACCTGCTGTTGCGAACCTGGCGCGGTCCACGGGGAGGCCGGCGGGGCGCTGTAGGGCGGGGGCTGCTCGGCCGACCAGCCTGATGGCGTCTCGGGCGTGGGACCGTGACCGTCTGACATATCCCCAATCCTGGCATGCTGAGCGAGAGATTGGTGTCGCGAGTGCGGCCGGGCCGATCCGGAGCCTCGGCGGGGCCGTATTCTTCGGCGAATCCGGCCCGTGTTCGCGTCCAGGGATGGCAGAAAGTTGCTCCGTTACCGCAGACTGAGATTGCGATCGCGGGGGCGGACCGGAAATTCGCCCTTTTGCGAGGCTTGAGTCACACTCATGAGCCCACCAAGGGTAACCTTCAGCGATCGTGCGGGTATGTCCCACAATGCGTAGAACGAATGAGGGGCCATGAAAGGTCGCGTGCTGGTCGTCGATGACGACGCCGCTCTCGCCGAGATGCTGGGGATCGTGTTGCGAGGGGAGGGTTTCGAGCCGTCATTTGTCTCCGACGGGGACAAGGCCCTTGACGCTTTCCGCGATACACGCCCCGACCTGGTGCTGCTCGACCTGATGCTGCCGGGGGCCGACGGCATCGACGTCGCGCGCAGGATCAGGGCGGAGTCGGGCGTTCCGATCGTCATGCTCACGGCCAAGAGCGACACGATAGACGTCGTGCTCGGGCTGGAGTCCGGTGCCGACGACTACATCGTCAAGCCGTTCAAGCCGAAGGAGCTGGTCGCCAGGGTGCGGGCGCGCCTGCGCCGTACCGACGAGCCGACCCCCGAGATCCTGCAGATCGGCGACATCACGATCGACGTGGCGGGACACTCGGTCAAGCGCGGCGAGGAGACCATCAACCTCACGCCGCTCGAGTTCGACCTGCTCGTCGCGCTCGCCCGCAAGCCGCGCCAGGTGTTCACCCGGGAGGTCCTGCTGGAGCAGGTATGGGGCTACCGTCACGCGGCCGACACGCGGCTGGTCAACGTGCACGTCCAGCGGCTCAGGGCCAAGATCGAGAAGGACCCCGAGCACCCCGAGATCGTGGTGACCGTCCGCGGCGTGGGTTACAAAGCCGGCCCCGCCTAGCCTCCGCCCAGCCCTGCCATGCCCCCGATCAGGAAGACGAGAACACGCAGGCGTACACTCCGCCAGATCCTCGGCGGAGCTCGCCGGCGGGTCCGTCGTGCGGCGGGCAGGGCGCGCAGCATCTGGCGGCGCTCGCTACAGCTCCAGGTCGTCACCAGCACGCTGGTGATCTCCGTGATCGTGGTCGTGGTGCTCGGCACGTTCCTGTTCGGCCAGATCAACAAGTCGGTGGTCGACAGCAGCCAGCAGTCCTCCATCAGCGAGGCGTTCGCCGACCGCCTGCAGATCGCCGACGCGCTGGCCCCCGACACCGACGAGCAGACCAAGACCGCCGACAGCTCCAAGACCGGTTCGGTCAACCCGCTGGACGAGGTCATGGACACCGTCACCGGGTCGGGCGAGGACGGCTCCAAGAAGCGCTACGACGTGCTGATCCTCAACCCGACCACCCCGGGCCAGTCGCGGGCGTCCGGCAGCGTCGTGCGAAGCAGCGTGCCCCCGAACCTCCGGGCGCACCTGCTCCGCTACCTGAGCAACCGCGAATACGGCAAGCCCGTCGGCAACGTCCACAAGATCAAGTTCCCCGGCGAGAGCCAGCCCAGGCTCACCTTCGTGGTCGGCGGCGTCGTGCACGTGCCCGCCACCGGCCAGAACTACGAGGTCTACCACTTCTTCCCCTTCACCGAGGAAGAGGAACTGCTCACCAACGTCAGGCTCGCCATCGTCGTGGTGGGCCTCGGCCTCGTGCTGCTGCTCGCCGCGATCGCCTACCTGGTCGCCCGCCAGGTCGTCTCCCCCGTACGCCTCGCGCGCCAGGCCGCCGAACGCCTGGCCGCCGGAAAACTGGACGAACGCCTCAAGGTGCGCGGCGAGGACGACCTCGCCCGCCTGGCGAACTCGTTCAACGAGATGGCCGCCAACCTCGCGCTGAAGATCCACCAGCTGGAGGAGCTCTCGCAGGTCCAGCGGCAGTTCGTCTCCGACGTCTCCCACGAGCTGCGCACCCCGCTGACCACCGTGCGCATGGCCGCCGACCTGCTGTACGACGCCCGCGAGGACTTCGACCCGATGGCCTCCCGCTCCGCCGAGCTCATGCAGGCCCAGCTGGAGCGGTTCGAGGCGATGCTGGCCGACCTGCTGGAGATCAGCCGCTACGACGCCGGGGCCGCCACGCTCGACCTCGACTCGGTGGACGTGCGCGACGTGGTGCTGCGGGCCATCGGCGACTCCGAGGCGCTGGCCGAGCGCCACTCCACCCGCTTCGAGCTGCGCCTGCCCAACGAGCCGTGCATGGCCGAGATCGACAACCGCAGGGTCGAGCGCATCCTGCGCAACCTGCTGTTCAACGCGATCGAGCACGGCGAGGGCAGGGACGTCGTGGTCACCGTGGGCGCCGACAGGGACGCCGTGGCCATCGCCGTACGCGACCACGGGATCGGCCTGAAGGGCGGCGAGGACACGCTGGTGTTCGACCGGTTCTGGCGGGCCGACCCCTCGCGGGCGCGCACCATCGGCGGCACGGGGCTCGGTCTCGCGATCTCCCGCGAGGACGCCACGCTGCACGGCGGCTGGCTCCAGGCTTGGGGGCAGCCGGGCGAAGGCTCGCAGTTCAGGCTGACGCTGCCGAGGACGGCCGGCGCCGACCTGAAGGGCTCGCCGCTGTCACTGGTGCCGCCGGAGATCGAGATGCGGCGTACGTGGCGCGGCGCCATGACGCCCGTCCTGCTGCCCGCCTCCGCGGACGGAGCCGGTCATGACGAGGACTAGCCGGCTCGGCGCCGCGATCGCGATCGCCCTCGCGCTGGTCCTCGCGGGCAGCGGCTGCACCGTGATCCCCGTGACGGGGCCGTACACGGTGGGCGACGACGGCACCGGCGGCGACCCGCTGAACAAACCGTTCCAGCGCATGATCGCCATCCCGCCCCAGCCGAACTGGGGGCCCGAGGACACCATCAAGGGCCTGCAGGCCGCCATGGCCGCGTACGCCGACGACCCGTCGATCCTGCCTCAATACCTGACCCCCGAGGCCCGGGCCAAGTGGAGCCCCGCCGGGCCGGTGAAGGTGATCGAGGACGCGTTCGAGATCACCTATCCCACGCCGCGCGACGGCACCGAGACCGTGCTGCAGATCACGCTCAAGGCCCAGTGGGTGGCCAGCATCGGGACCGACGACGCCTACGCCCCCACGGCCGGACCATGGGGTGGGGGGACGTTCGAGCTCGTCAAGACCCCGCAGGGCGGCTATCTCGTCAACAAGCTGCCCGCCGGGCTGCTGCTCACCAACTCCGACGTGGTGCGCGCGTACCGGCCCGCGAACCTCTACTACCTCAACGCCGACATGCCGGACCGGCTCGTCGTCGACCGCGTACGCCTGCGGATGAGGCCGACGGAGAGCTTCGCCAGGACCATTCTCGAACGCCTGCTGAAAGAGCCCACCACCACCCTTCGCGGCGCGGTGACCACGAGCTTCCCCGAGGGCACGGAGATCGAGTCCATCCGGTGGAACGAGGAACGGGTGCTGGTCAACCTCTCCGGTCCGTTCGACCTGGGAGACCTGAGCGCCGAGGCTGCGATCAGGGCGCAGATCAGGCACAGCTTCGCCGACAACGACGTCGCCAAGGGGCGCACGATCGAGATCCAGGTCGACGGTGAGACGTACGCCGTCGACCGGCCCGACCCCGATGATCCCTGGATGGACGACGGGGGCGACACCGCCTACTTCGTCGACAACGGCGCCGTGCACTTCATGGGCAGGGAAGGCCCCGCGGGCGCCGTGCCCGGCGCGGCGGGCGAGCAGCGCGCGGGCTACACCGACTTCGCCCTGTCGAAGGAGGACACCGCTCTCATCGCCGCCAAGACCTCGACCGGCGTCTCCATGGCGAAACTCACCAGGGAGGGGCGCTGGCAGGAGGTCATCCCCGGCACGGAGCTCACGCCGCCGACGTTCCATCGCGACGGGTCCCTGTGGACGTACGACAACGACAAGGGCGTCCTGCTGCGGTACGACTCGTCGAGCGGCCGGGAGCCCGAGCGGGTCTCCGCGCCCAAGCTGGCCGGCCTCGACGTCACCCGCCTGCGCATCGCGAGGGACGGAGTGCGCGTGTTCGTCACCATGGGCAGGAACACCGTGCAGATCGGCGCCCTCACGCCGACCTCTAAGGGGCTCGTGCTCGGCAACTTCAGGAACCTGACCACGACCGAGGTGGGCGACGAGATCGTCGACGTCACGTGGAGCGACGACGAGCACCTGCTGGTCCTGGTCGAAAGCAAGGCCGGGCAGATACTCAACGAGATCAACGTGGGCGACGGCGAGACGGTCGGGGTGCCGTTGAAGGACCGCCTCGCCTCGCTCGCGGCGCTGGACGACCGCGTGCTGGGCGAGGTGCGCACCGACAAGGAGACGAAGATCGTCGAGCTGAACCAGGACCGCCAGACCTGGGTGCCGAAGGTCGAGTCGAACGCCGGCAGCCCCCTCTTCCCCCTGGGCTGACCACCTTCCGTAGCGCGCGGGAAACCGTCGGTGGCGGGCGGCATGCTGGACGGCGTGCTGACCGCCGTACTCGATCTGGTCCTTCCCGGCGCCTGCGCGGGCTGCGGCGCCAAGGGGGCGCGCCTCTGCGCGGGCTGCGTCGCCGGGCTGACCGCCTCGCCCGCCAGGCGCAGGCCCGACCCGGCCCCGCCCGGCCTGCCCGACTGCTGGTCGGCGGCGCCCTACACAGGTGCGGTCAGGAGGGCGGTGGTGGCCTACAAGGAGCGGGGCGCGGTGGCGCTGGCCGGGGTGCTGGCGCAGGCGGTGGCCTTCACCGCCGTGACGGCGATCGGGCGGACGCCGGCGGCGTGGGCGCGCGGGCCGGTCGCGGTGGTCGCCGTGCCCAGCGCGCGGCGGAGCGTGCGCGGCAGGGGTCACGATCCGGTGGGGCGGCTGGCCGTGCTGGTCGCGCGCGACCTGAGGGCGTACGGCGTGCCGGCGCGCGTGTGGGCGGGGCTGGTCCAGGCGCGCGGCGTCGCCGACCAGGCGGGCCTGAGCTCCGCGGAGAGGGCCGTGAACCTGAGGGGGTCACTCCAGGTCGCCTCGCCCGCCTGCGGCCCTCCAGCGCCCGTTGCGCTGCTCGTAGATGACATCGTGACCACCGGGGCGACCCTCGCCGAGGCCGCGCGGGCGCTGCGGGCGGCAGGTGTGCGGAGCCCGCTCGCGGTCACCGTCGCCGCGACACGCCGAAGATCTTGGAAGTCGTTACGGTGACGGTGAGTAAAGAAAGATCCAATTCGCCGCTCTAGCCGGAAGGTTAGATGTTCCTTCCCCTAGTGAGGTGACGGGCCAGCTCAGGGGTCAGGACGTACGTGCCCGTAAGGGGTCCCGGCCTGTCGAAGCGGATGTCGGAAGGCGCTTTCCATTCGGCTGTAAATCACGGAAAGTGATCGTTTGGCGGGCCCTCCGGCTGACATTCTCCCTGGATGCGGATAGCGTTCTGACATGGCACCCGTTCGGGTCCGTGGTTGCGCAGGGCCGGTGTTCCCGGCTCTGCTAGCCGATGCCAGCCGCAGGCAAAACGGTCCACGTAAGGCGACTCTTTGTCGACCGATCACGGTGCGGCTTAGGGGTAAGTCCTGCCTTCCCGAGGGGCCAGATGTCCCTCGCCAGAAGAGAAGGGCAGTAGTGGCGACAGAGCTGCGAGACCCTCAGCAGGCGAATGTGGGGTCGAAGACCAGGTCGGCCGGGCGGGTGCCCTCCGAGTTCCCGGTGACGCCCAGTCGGAAGAGGGTAACGGTGGCAGAAAGGCAGACAGAAGACCCCGCCCGGCACGCACGTCGTCGGGCGCTCTTGCTCAGTCGTTAGACGAAGGGGGGCTGTTGCATGGACATCATCGTCAAGGGTCGGCACACAGGAGTGAGTGACCGGTTCCGAGACCACGTGACATCCAAGCTGGCCAGGATCGAACGTCTGGACAACAACATCATCCGAGTCGACGTGGAGGTGTCGAAGGAACGCAACCCGCGCATCGCCGACCGGCGGGAGCGCGTCGAGCTCACCATTCACTCGAAGGGGCCGGCCATCCGCGCGGAAGCGTCGGCCGACGACCGGTTCGCAGCCCTCGACCTGGCACTCGACAAGCTGGAAGGCCGCCTCAGGCGACTGGCCGACCGGCGCAAGGTCCACCACGGCAACCACTGCCCGCCTTCCGTCGCGGAGATCACCGCGACGCTCCCTGACGTCACCGGGCTTCCCCAGGTCACCAAGCCCTCCGTCCCCAAGCAGGCCCAGGAACCCGACGAGGACGAGCAGGAGAAGAACGACCGGCTCTACGACGACATCGTCCCGATCGAGATGGACGGCGACGGCCCGCTCATCGTACGGGAGAAGTTCCACAGGGCGGAGCCCATGACCATCGACCAGGCCCTCCTCGAGATGGAACTGGTCGGACACGATTTCTACCTGTTCCGCGACAAAGAGAGCGGCCAGCCGTGTGTCGTCTACAACAGACGCGGTTACAACTATGGTGTGCTGCGGCTCGTAGAGCCCTGACAGCGCGCTGAAAGATCTTCTCGACCACCCGAGAACCGCGGCACCCGTGCCATCATGGCGGTTCAACGGCTCTGGCCCCCCGACGAGGAGGAGACGTGAGCGAGCTCAGTCAGGTTCAGATGAGCGAGCGAAGCGAGGAACACACAGTCGCGAGGCTGCCCAAGGAGGCCTCGTGACCGAGTCCGGCGAGGTCCGCGCGTCCGAGAGCGAGCCGATCCGCGTGATGATCGTGGACGACCACGAGCTGATCAGACGCAGCCTGGCGCTGGCGCTGGCCGCGGAGCCCGACATCGAGGTGGTCGGTGAGGCGAGCGACGGGCAGGAGGCGGTCGAACTGGCCGACCGCCTCACGCCCGACGTCGCCCTCATGGACGTACGCATGCCGCGGCAGGACGGCATCGAGGCGGCGAAGGGCATCAAGGCCTCCGTCCCGAGCACCCGCATCATCATGCTGACGGTGAGTGACGAGGAAGAAGACCTCTTCGAGGCCATCAAGGCGGGCGCCACCGGCTACCTGCTGAAAGACGTCCAGATCAACGACGTCCCGGCCGCGGTACGCGGCGTCCACGAGGGCCAGTCGTTAATCAACCCGGCGATGGCGGCCAAGCTCATCAGCGAGTTCGCGAACATGAGCCGCAAGGAGGCCGAGCGCCCGCCCCAGCTCCCCGTCCCCCGGCTCACCGACCGGGAGATGGAGGTGCTGCGGCTGGTGGCCAAGGGCATGAACAACCGCGAGATCGCCAAGCAGCTGTTCATCTCCGAGAACACCGTGAAGAACCACGTGCGCAACATCCTCGACAAGCTGCAACTGCACTCGCGGATGGAGGCCGTGGTCTACGCGGTACGCGAACGCATGCTCGAGATCACCTGACCCGCGCCCACGCCC
>NZ_SMLD01000105.1:0-33367 GCF_004352805.1 Nonomuraea mesophila | reverse complement strand
CCGCCACCCGCTGCCCTCCATGCCGGCCGACAACTGCACGATCCAGCTCGGCGTGCCCGGCCGGTGGCACGACCGGCTGCCGCACTTCCGCGCCGACCACGAGCCGAGCGGCGCCGGCGACGAACTGCAGTCGGAGCTGCTGCTGCCCAGGGAAGACGCGGTCAAGGCGCTGCGCGAGCTGTACACGATCGGCGACAGGATCCGGCCCGTCCTGCACATCTCGGAGGTGCGCACGGTCGCCGCCGACGACCTGTGGCTCAGCCCGTTCCACGGCCGTGACAGCGTGGGCATCCACTTCACCTGGGTGCGCGACGTCGAAGCGGTGATGCCGGTGCTGCGGCTGGTGGAGGAGACGCTGGCGCCGTTCGAGCCGCGGCCTCACTGGGGCAAGCTGTTCACCGTGTGGCCGGACTGCCCCGACAGGTTCCGCTCGCTGGTGCAACGGCTCGACCCGCGGGGCAAGTTCGCCAACGACTTCACGCGGATACTGCTGCGGGAGTAGGCGACGCCGACGGCTTGCGCCCCCTGATGTAGGCGATCACAGGTCCGGCGGACGATGCGCGGGGCCCGGCCGTGCACGATTGTTGGGAGCATGACCGACCTCCCGTTCCGCTTCGGCGTCGTCGCCGGACAAGCGCCCGACGCGGCCTCGTGGACCGGCCTGGCCCGCAGGGCGGAGAGCATGGGCTACGCCACGCTGCTGGTGCCCGACACGATCGCCACGCTGTCGCCGTTCACCGCCGCCGCCGTCGCCGCCACGGTCACGACGACCCTGCGCGTCGGCACGTACGTCGTCTGCGCCCCCTACCGGACGCCGGAGACCGTCGCGTGGGAGACCACGACGCTGCACACGCTCACCGGCGGCCGGTTCGAGCTGGGCCTGGGGGCCGGCCGGCCGGACGCCGAACAGGACGCCGCCGTGCTCGGCGTCAGGTTCGGCACGCCGAGCCAGCGCATCGAGCGGATCTCCAGGACCATCGACGCGGTCAAGGACGTGCGGGTCCTGGTGGCCGCCGCCGGGAGCAAACTGCTCCGGCTGGCCGCCGCGAAGGCCGACACCGTCGCGATCGGCGTGCCGCCGCACTACCCGGAGGAGCAGGTGGCGGCGAAACTGGACGAGCTGTACGAGCTGGCCGGCGACCGCTACAACGAGCTGGAGCTCAGCATGAACCTCGCGGTGGCCGGAGACGAGCCGCCCGGCCGGCTGCTCGACCGCTTCGGCCGCACCGGCAGCGGGATCCTCACCGGCACGTCCGGCGAGATGGCCGACGTCCTGCGGTGCCGCCGCGACCGGCTCGGCATCTCGTACGTGACGGTGAACGCCCAGTGCATGGACTCCTTCGCCCCCGTGGTCGAGAGACTCGCCGGCACCTGACCAAGACCTTCCACGGCGACCTGACCGGCACCAGCGTGGCCACCACTCCCGTGGAGGACTCGCGTTCGTACGTGTCTGACCCGCCCTGCGCACCCCGGCTCACCGCAGGGTGAGGCGGCGGGGCGGGGTGTGGATGTCGAAGTGCAGGTTGGCCTGCGCCAGGACCGAGTGGGGGCGCGTGCCGGGCGTGATCAGGCCGAGGCGTTCGAAGACGGGGAACCTCGCCGAGGCGGCGGTGAGGTGGCGGGGCCGCATGACCGGGTGCCAGATGCTGTAGACCCCGACCCTGCCGTCCCTTCGGGCGTACCAGCCCTGGGTGGGATGGGTCAGGCGTTCGAGCCAGTCGGACTCGCCGTCGAAGCCGTCCAGCCGGGAGGGCGGCTGCGGCGATTCGGTGGCCTCGCAGTGCGCGAGTCCGGCCTCCAGCCGCCAGCGGGCCCGGGAGGCTGCCCAGTCGGCCTCGATGCGGATGCGGTCGCGCCGCCACGGCATGCCCCACACGTGCCGCGGGACGGCGACCACCGGGTGGTCGAGGCTGGTGCCGAAGAACCAGACGCCCGGCCTGCCGTGCGCGGTGACGTAGGCCCGGTAGTTGATCTGGCCGCAGCTGACGGAGGCCGGCGGCAGGAAACGGAAGTGGAAGTCGCGGTCGCGAAAGGCCACGGCCGAGACCAGGGCGCCCGGCCCGTCGGCGAAGGTCATCGTCATCGGGGCGAAACCGCCGGGCAGGTGCCGGGCCAGCGCGCCGGCGTCCACGCGATAGCTGATGATCGCGAAGTCGTCGAGCTCGGTCTGCGCGTGGTGCCAGCGCGGGCGCGGCCGGGGAGTGCCGGTGAAGCTCATGCTCACAACATAACGATCACCGGTGCCGCCGCGAGGAGCGGAGAGGTCAGGACGCGGCGGCGATGGCAGCCCGGACGGTCGCCAGGTCGCCGAGGACGACCTCGTTGCGGTCGCGCCGCGTGTGCAGGCTCCAGTGCGTCTCGGCCACGGCCTCGGGCGAGGCGGGCGAGGCGGGCGAGCCGGGGGCGACGGCGGCGGCGATGGGGACGTGGCCCACGTGGACGCCCCGGCCGGCGAGCGCCTCGGCCAGGGACAGGGCGTAGTTGCGCAGGCCGGCCACCGCGATCCCGATGTTGCCCAGCAACGCCAGCGGGTGCACGGCCGAGATGCCCGAGGTGAACAGCAGGGTGCCGGAGCCGCGCTCCAGCATCGCCGGCAGGACGGCGCGCACCGCCGTCACCGCGCCGAGCACCGCGCCGTCGAGGGCGTCCTGGGCGCTCCGTCTGGTCACGTCGAGGACGGGCGTATGGGCCCTGGCCGTGCCTCCGCCGTTGTAGACGAGGACCTCGACCGGGCCGATCCGGTCGGGAGCGGTCCGCAGCGCGCTCTCGTCGGTGACATCGGCCGCGTGGGTGGTGACCTGGAGACCCTCGGTCTCCAGCCGTCCGGACAGGACCGCCAGGTTGGCCTGGCTCCTGGCCACGAGGGCCACCTCGAAGCCCTCCTTGCCTGGCCCGCCCGCTGCGCCGTGACGCACAACGCAACCGCGACGCCCTTCTCGCCGCGGCCAGGAGCGTGCTGGCCGAGCGCGGGATCGACGCGCCGCTGGAGGCCGTGGCCAAGCGGGCCGGTGTCGCGATCGGCACGCTCTGCCGGCACTTCCCCGAGCGCGGCGACCTGGTCGACGCGATCCTCGACGAGAAGATGGCGGGCTGGGCCGAGCTCGCCAGGCAGGCCCTGTCGGCGGACGACGCCTGGGAGGGGCTGGCGGGTTTCCTCGAGCGCACGTGCGAGCTGCAGGCTCATGACCGGGCCTTCGCCGAGCTGGCCTGCCTGTCGCACCGCAGGGAGCAGGACGAGGTCAACCGGCTGATCGTGCAGCTGGTGGAGCGGGCGCAGGCGGCGGGGGCGCTGCGGGCCGACGTCGGGCCGGTCGACCTGGCGTTCTTCGTGATGGCCAACTCCCGGGTGGCGGAGGCCGACCCCGGGCAGTGGCGCCGCCATTTCACGCTCATGCTCGACGCCCTCCGCGCCGCTCCGCGGGGATAGGTCCTCAGACGTCGTCAGGGAGGTCGAGCAGCCGGTTGAGCACCGGGACGAGCTGCTCCTCCTCGTGGTCGAGGTGCGCCTCCAGCTCGGCGGCCAGCCGGTCCAGCTCCTGTCCGACGTCAGGCCCGACGCCGCCGCCCCCGTCGCGGTCCCCGTCGCCGTCCTCGCTCAGAAGCCGCCGGACGCGCTCCATGAGCCGGGCCACCACCTGGTGCTCGGCGCGCAGCGTGGCCAGCACCTCGGCCAGCTCGGGGTGCTCGTCGGCGAGGTGCGGGAAGAGCCGGCGGTCCTCGCCCTCGTGATGGAGGTGCAGGGCGTCGCAGAACGCCAGGCAGTGCGTACGCAGGTCCGCCCCGCGCGGCGAGCGGCGCAGCTCCGCCAGGTCGCGCCGGAAGCCGTCGTGCAGTTTGATCAGCTCGTCGCCCCAAGCGACAAGTCGCTGTTGATCCGTCATGCCAGTTCCCTTCGTGAAAAATCGCCGTAAAAGATGGTGAAGAGCGTGGCGAGCAGGGCCGCGCCCGCCGCGATGCCGAAGCTCCACCCGGGGCCCCCGCTCGACAGCGCCGCCGCCCCCACCGCGCCGGCCAGGCTGCTGCCCACGACCCTGACCAGCGCGTTCACCCCTCCGGCCGCGGCGGTCTTGGCGGGCTCGACGTGCTCGACGGCCATCGTGCCGAGTGCGGCGTAGCCGAGGCCGATGCCCAGGCCGAGCACCGCCGCGGCGCCGTACAGGTCGGCGTCCGTGTCCCTGGCGAACACCAGCCACAGCGCGGCCACCGTCACCAGCGCCGACCCGGTGGCCACCAGCGCGGACGCGGTGAAGCGGCGCATCAGCCGGCCGGCCAGCATCGAGACCACGAGCATCAGCACGGTCGTGGGCAGCAGGTACACCCCCACCTGCAGCACCGAGGCGCCGAGTGGGCCCTGCGCGACCGCCGACACCGTCGTGATGGCCCCGAACAGCGCGAACCCGAGCAGGAACGACGCCACGGTCGCCCCCACCGTCCCCCTGTGCAGCAGCATGGGGATCTCGATCAGCGGCGCCGCCGTACGGCGGGCGGTGACGACCCAGACGGCCGCCCCGGCCACTGCCGCGACCAGCAGCCCCAGCGTCGGCGGCGACGTCCACCCCCAGGCGCCCCCCTTGCTGATCGCCAGCAGCAGGCACGCCAGCCAGGCCGAGACCAGTGCGGCCCCGGCCAGGTCGGGACGTCCCGGCTCCCGGGTGGGTGGCGCCTCACGCACGACCGCCGCCACGAGGACGAAGCTCAGCGCCCCGAGGCCGGTCAGCATCCAGAACACGGCCCGGTGGTCACCGTCGACCAGCCCAGCGAGGATCATGCCGCCGCCGCTCCCCACGCCGATGGTCGCGCTGAGCACGCCGATCGCCGTCGGCAGCCGATCGCGGGGCAGCACCTCCCTGACCAGGCCCATGGCCAGCGGGAGCAGCGGCGCGGCGGCCCCTTGCAGCACCCGGCCGGCCATGATCGGGACGAGCGCGGTCGACGCGGCGCTGAGCGCGGATCCGGCCACGAGCAGCGCGAGCGCGGCCAGCGAGACCGTGCGCCTGCCGTACATGTCGCCGAGCCTCGACAGGAGGGGGATCGCCACCGCGCCCGACAGCAGCCCGGCCGTGAGCAGCCATGAGACGGAGGTGAGCGGTTCGCCGAGCCGCCGCCCCAGCAGCGGCATCAGCGGCACCACCACGGTCATCTGCAATGTCCCCACGGCCACCGCGAAGGCCAGCACTCCTACGGTCAGAGAGTTTTTGTACACGTATAGAAAGTAGCATGGCAGCATGCCCTCCCGAACCGGACGACCTCCGAGGATCTCCAGGGCGGAGATCGTCACCGCCGCCCACCGCGTCATCGAAGAGGACGGCGTGGCCGGCCTGACCATGCGCAGGCTCGCCCGCGAGGTGGGCAGCACGCCGATGGCGCTCTACCACCACGTGCGCGACAAGGACGAGCTGCTCCTGCTCCTCCTCGACGACTACGCCGCCGGCCTGCCCAGGCCGGAGCTGCCCGGGGAACCGGGCGAGCGCATCGTGGCCGCCGCCGTGGCCCTGCGGGAGGGGCTGGCGGGGTGGCCGTGGGTGGTCGAGGTGATCCGGGCCGACGACCTGCTCTCGGTCAGAGCACTGTGGTACCCGGAGCAGATCATCGACGCGGCCGTGAGCGCCGGGCTGACGATCGAGCAGGCCGTCGACGCCTACCGCGTCATCTGGCACTACACCGCGGGCGAGATCGCCGCGCGGGCGGCGGCGGCGAAGAGGCGCGAGGATGGGAGCATGACGTACCGGGACCGCGTGTTCGCCGAGCTGGACGCGCGGGAACACCCCCGGCTCAGCGAGGTGGGCGGGCGGTGGGCCGAGCTGACCGCGCGCGACACGTACGAACAGGGGCTGCGCGCGCTGGTGAGAGGGCTCCTGCCCGCAAAGCAGTGGCCGTGAGGTGGCGGTCCGTGAGACGGTCGGGGTCTGATGATCTTCTGGAGCGAGGCGGGGCGGGAACGGTCGGCGGCGTGGCGCACGGCGCTGGGCGCGCCGCCGCCGGCGCGTGTGGTGGTCGCCGACGACCGCATGAAGGCCGACACCGCCTACCGGCTGGCCTGTGAGGGCACCGCGCTGCTGTGGCGGGGCGACTTCCACAACGCCCGGCAACTGCTGCGCGCCATGGGCCGCCGCTGCAAACCCGCCCCGCCCGGGAGCGGATTCCACCGCTACCGCCAGGCCCGCTCACAACGCGCCCGCACGCTGGGCATGCTGCTCATCCCGTACGACGCCGGCCACGTGGTGCCGCTGCGCCGCGCGCCCGACGTGCGTGAGGCGTGCGCCGAGGCGTACGGCTCCGACGCCCCTCCCGCGGTGGGCCAGTTGCGCGAGCTGCTCGGCGTGATCGGCGCCCACGAGTGGCGCAAGAAGGGCGTGTACATCCCGGCGCTCGGCGCGCGCGTCCACCCCCATCACGGCGTCTTCTCCCCGATCAGGGGCGAATATGTCGATCTCGTCGCCGAGGCGCCGCTGCCCGGAGACCGGCTGGCGTTCGACGTCGGCACGGGCACGGGTGTGCTGGCGGCGGTGCTGGCCGGGCGCGGCGTGCGCCACGTCGTCGCCACCGACCTCGACGAGCGGGCCGTCGCCTGCGCCTCCGCGAACATCGCCGGGCTGGGCCTGTCCGAGCGGGTGGAGGTCGTACGCGCCGACCTGTTCCCGCCGGGGCGGGCCCCGCTCGTCGTCTGCAACCCGCCGTGGTTGCCCGCCACGCCGGTCTCCCCGCTCGACCAGGCCGTCTATGACCCGGGCGGGCGGATGTTGCGCGGGTTCCTCGACGGGCTGGCCGGGCATCTGGAGCCTGAGGGGGAGGGCTGGCTCGTCCTGTCCGACCTGGCCGAGCACCTGGGCCTGCGCACGCGCGCCGACCTGCTGGCCGGGTTCGAGCAGGCGGGGCTGCGCGTGGCCGGCCGCCTGGACGTCGCGCCCCGGCACGACCGGCCGAAGGACGCGGACGACCCGCTGCACGCGGCCCGCGCCGCCGAGGTGACCTCCCTGTGGAGGCTCACCCGCTGAGCAGGGGGAGGGGCGGCGGGAGCGGCCCGGCATGTTAGCCAGGGCCGTTCAGCGGCAGGAGACTTCCATGCATATTTCGGGGGTACAGGTCGTTCTGCCTGATCACCGCTACGAGCAGGCGGAGATCACCGAGGCGTTCGCCCGGCTGACGGAGTGCGACGAGGACCTGCTGCGGCGCTTCCACACCGCGACCGGCGTGGAGGGCCGCAACCTCGCGCTGCCGCTGGCCGACTATCCCAAGCTCGATTCCTTCACCCGCGCGAACGACGCGTACGTCGAGGCCGCCCTCGCCCTCGGCGAGCAGGCGATGCGGGCCGCGCTCGACAAGGCCGACGTGCGCCCCGAGAAGATCGACCACCTGCTGTTCTGCTCGACCACGGGCCTGGCCACCCCCTCGCTCGACGCGAAGCTGGCGCAGCGGGTGGGCCTGCGGGCGGACGTCAAGCGGGCCCCGCTGTTCGGGCTCGGCTGCGCGGCGGGCGCATCCGGATTGTCCCGCCTGTACGACTACCTGCGCGGCTGGCCCGACCACGTCGCGATGCTGGTCTGTGTGGAGCTGTGCTCGCTGACGATCCAGCGCGACGACACCTCGATCGCGAACCTGGTGGCCAGCGGCCTGTTCGGCGACGGCGCGGCGGCCGTCGTGGCGACGGGCCGCGGCCGGGGACCCGAGGTCGTCGCCACCCGCAGCAGGCTCTATCCCGGCACCGAGCACCTCATGGGCTGGACCGTCGGCGACCACGGCTTCCGCATCATGCTGGACCCCGAGCTGACCGGGTTCGTGGAGCAGGTGCTGGCCGCCGACATCAAGACCTTCCTCGCCGACTACGGGCTGGCGCCCGAGCAGGTCGCCACCTGGGTCTGCCACCCGGGCGGGCCGAAGGTCATCGACAAGATCGCGCAGACCCTCGGCCTGCCGGCCAAGGCGCTGGACGTGACGTGGCGCTCGCTGCGCGAGCACGGCAACCTGTCGTCGGTCTCGGTGCTGCACGTGCTGCAGGAGACCCGCGGCCGGCCCGGCACGCCCGCCGTGCTCATGGCGCTGGGCCCGGGGTTCTCCGCCGAGATGCTGCTGCTGCACTGGTGAGTGCGCGGGCGGGGCGCGGTGCTGGCAAGCTGTGTGCCATGAACGAGACACTGACGATGCTGCGTGAGGCGGCCGCCCGCACGTCGAAGCTGGTCACCGAGATCGGCGAGGACGAGCTGGCGCTGCCCACGCCCTGCGCCGACTACGACGTCAAGGAGCTGATCAACCACCTGGAGTGGGGGGCCACGCTGTTCGAGTCGCTGGCGCAGGACGGCGAGTTCCCGCCGCAGAAGGAGTACACAGGTGACTTCCCCGAGCGGCTGGAGCGCATGCTGGCCGTCTGGGCGCGACCGGAGTCGTGGGAGGGCGTCAGCCAGGGCATGGGCCTGCCGAAGAGCGTGCTGGCCAACATGGCGCTGACCGACCTGGTGGCCCACGGATGGGACCTCGCCCGCGCGACGGGCAGGAGCTACGAGGTGCAGGAGGAGACGGCGACCGCGATGCTGGCCTTCGCCCGGCAGATGGCGCCGACGGGCCGGGAGCGCGGGGCGTTCGGCCCGGAGGTGCAGGTGCCGGAGAGCGCGCCCGTGTTCGACCGCCTGCTCGGGGTCATCGGGCGGGATCCGGCCTGGAAACCGTGATCCGCTCCAGCCCTTCGGGCTCCTTGCCGGGGTGGAGGCCGGTGAGCAGGGTGCTGACGGTGTAGAGGTGCCAGGCCTGCGCCGGCTTCTTGACCACGGGGTCGGCGAAGAGCGCGCGCACCTCGTCCGGGTTCACGACGGGGCTCAGCACGTCCAGATGGTCGAGCACCTGCCTGCGCAGGACGTCCGTCAACGCGGGTCCGGGGCTGGTGCGCCAGCTCCACCCGCCGCCGGTCTTCGCGGTCGGCATGTGCTCCGCGGGCAGGCGGGACCAGAACCAGCGTTTGGTCATGCCCTCCGCGAACCGCCACGGTTTGCCCTCGATCGGCACGTCCCGCAGCTGAGGGGCGAACCTCAGGATGAGGTCGTAGATCACCTCTTCCGACAGGCGCCAGCCCTGGTCCAGGCTGAGCGCCGCACGTACCACCCGGTTGTCCAGGAACGGCCGCACCGGGTCGCCGCGCCGCAACGACCCGGCGCGGGCGCTGGCCTGCCAGCGGCCCACCTTGTACCAGATGTAGATGTGGTCGAGGGCCTCCAGCCGGTCCGGACGGGCCTCCCACGGCCGGGCCAGCTCGCGCGCGTGCTCGTTGGCCTCCGCCGTGAACAGCTTCGCGTCCTTGGCGAAGGTGTTGGTGATCCGCCGCAGCAGCGCCTTGTCACTGAGGTCGGTCTGGAGCAGGTTCAGGCTGCCCGCGCGCAGCGTCTCGCCGCTCTGCCCCGACATGGTGGGCTTGCCGGAGTACGGCAGGTAACTCACGATCGACTCGTACGCCGACGTCATGCCCTCGCACGTGCGCAACGTCTCCCAGGCCCGGCTCAGCGGGTGCTCCACCAGCACCGCGTCCTTCTGGGCGGTCTGCTGGGGCGCGATGACGGTGTGCTCCACCTTCAGCCGGGCCGCGATCTGCCGCGCGAGGATCACGTCGGGGTGCGTGTCCAGCCCGTTCGTCGTCACCCTGAACGGCACCCGCGCCGCGTGCAGCAGCGCCGCCAGGATCCGGGTGTCGCGCCCGCCGGTCAGCGCCAGGTTGACCGGCTCGCTCAGGTCGCGCAGCGGCGCGACGGTGGCCAGCAGCGCCTCCGCCAGCTCGCCGATCGCCGCCCGCTTGGCCCGCGCCGACGTGGGCACGGGCGCCGCTTCCGGCAGCGGCGTCTCGGTGATGACCCGCCGTCCGTCGCGCACGTCGATCCGCGCGTCGGGCCGCAGCGCCGTCACCCCCTTGTACGGCGTCTCGTCCGACAGGAAGAACCCCTGTCTGATCATGGTCTGCAGGGCGAGCACGTCGTGGTCGATCCGGTCGGCCGGCTGGGCCGCCAGGTGCACGAGCAGGGCGCGGCTCCCGACGACGTGCAGGTCGGGCGTCTCGGCGTAGAAGACGGGGCACACCCGGTTGACGGCCGTGCTCGCGGTCAGCTCGCCGTCGCGGGCGATCCACGCGGAGAAGCAGCCGCCCACGGAGCCGCCGGGCAGCCTGGTCACGTCGGAGGGGTCGGCCAGATGGCCGTTCAGCCCGATGACCCGGCCGTCGTGCTCGGTGAGCAGCGGCGGCTGCCGCGTGTCGTCGGGTTCGTTCGTCCACGCCAGCAGTGACACGCCGCTGCCGTGCCATTCGCGGGCGCGGATGACGTCGGCGGGCACCGGGAAGGCCGTCTCGATGGAGGCCCGGGCCCTGCTCAGAACCTCGGCGGGAACGTCCTGTCGCTTCGCGGCCAGAGCCAGATACACGCGCACGGCGTCATGCCTACCTCAAATGCACCATTTGTCACAACTGATCACGTGACGGTCGCGGTTTGTGCTCGCTTACGTCACCGGCCCGGCCGCCGCTCCGCCGATTCCGTCGTACGAGCGGAGGTGGATGTGATGAAATTTCGTCCCTTGGTGTTCGGCGTCGGACTGATGGCCGTCCTGACGCTCGCCGCCTGCGGTGGCCCGGGCGGCGGCTCGGCGGACGGAGAGCGCGCGGCGGTGCCGGTCGACGCCCGCAATCGGCCGGCCCCGTCGGCGACACAGAGCGCCGACGAGGAAGGGCACAAGGACACCGCGAAGGCGCAGATCTCCACGTTCGCCCTGGACGTGGACACCGCGTCGTACGGCTACGCCCGCCGTACCCTCCAGGAGGGCCGCTGGCCCGCGCCCGCGGAGATCCGCCCGGAGGAGTGGGTCAACGCGTTCAGGCAGGACTACGCACAGCCTCCGGGCGACGGGTTCGCCGTGCACGTGGACGGCGCGAAGCTGCCGTCAGGCGACGGGGCGGTCATGCGGGTCGGCCTGCAGACGCGCGCCACCGACACCGCCCAGCGCAGGCCCGCCAACCTCACGTTCGTCGTCGACGTGTCCGGTTCGATGGCCGAGCCGGGCAGGCTCGACCTCGTCAAGTCGGCGCTGAACAAGCTGCTCGACCAGCTCGCGCCCGGAGACCAGGTCTCCATCGTGGCGTTCAGCGACGAGGCCACCGTGCTGGCCTCGATGACTCCGCTGACCGCCAGGGAGGAACTGCGCGGCGCGGTGGACGAGCTGGCCGTCGACGGCGGCACCAACCTGGAGAGCGGCATGGTCGCCGGTTACGAGGAGGCGTCCAAGGCGTTCAGGACCGCCGCCACGAACCGGGTCATCCTGCTCTCCGACGGCCTGGCCAACCAGGGCAGCACCGAGTGGCAGGACATCCTCGACCGGGTGAAGGAGCACGCGGCCAAGCGGGTCACGCTGCTCACCGTCGGCGTCGGCAGGGACTACGGGGACGAGCTCATGGAGCAGCTCGCCGACAACGGTGACGGCATGGCCGTCTACGTCAGCTCCCCGGAGGAGGCGGACAAGATCTTCACCACACAGCTGCCCGCCACCATCGAGCTGCGGGCGCGCGACGCCAAGGCGCAGGTCGTGTTCAACCCGTCCGTGGTGGAGAGCTACCAGCTCGTCGGGTACGACAACCGCATGCTGTCCACCGAGGAGTTCCGCGACGACTCCCGCGACGGCGGCGAGATCGGGCCGGGCCACTCCGTCACCGCCCTGTACGCGCTGAAGCTCAAGCCCGGCGCCAAGGGCCAGCTCGCCCAGGCCACCGTGCGCTGGCAGGACCCCGACACCCGGGCCGCCTCGGAGGAGAGCACGTCGTTGCGGGCGAGTGATCTGGCCGGGTCGGTGTGGTCGGAGGCGCCGGTCCGCCTCCAGGTGGACGTCGTCGTGGCCGCCTTCGCCGGCTACCTGCGGGACAAGAAGGCGTTCGGTCTGGACCTGTCCACGCTCGGCGAGCACGCCTCCCGGCTGGCCACCGACTCCGAGGACCCGATGGTGGCGGAGCTGGCCACGCTCATCGAGAAGGCGAGGTCGGTCGGCTGACCGTGCATGGCCGGCTCGGCGTCACGGGCGCGTGCCGAGCCGGCCCGCGGTTCGCCGGATGTGCGCGGGTTCGGGAGTGTGCTTGAGAGGTCGGGAAGTCGGCTACACTCGTACACGCGACAAGGGGCTATGGCGCAGTTGGTAGCGCGCCTCCATGGCATGGAGGAGGTCTGGGGTTCGAATCCCCATAGCTCCACCCACATCGTCTCAGGCGGGGGCTGTGAGCGCGTCCCCGTCGGCGCAACGATCGGTGTCGATCACCTTTGGCTCGAACTTCTCCCTGATCTGTTCGTCGGTCATGTGAGGGTTGCCGGGCGCCAGTCTCAGATATTCGTCGATGAGCTGGCTTCGCAGGTCGGTGAGCCAGTCGTTGCTCCTGACATAGGTGTCGATGGCGCTCACCAGACGCCGGCAGGCTTCGCCATGATCTTTGCGCAGCGCTATCGAGATGTGCTGCTGCCTGCCCAACGGCAGATCGGGCACCCGGAAACGGGACTTTCCCGTCTCCTCGTCGACGTTCTCGCTCTGGGTGGTGAAGCCCATGAGAATGATCCGGTCGGTGCTGTAGGCGAAGGCCTCCTTCTTCCTGACCTTCTCGACGCACGTCTCCGGGGTCGAGACGGAGGTGAGATGCAGGCGGGCGGAGCTCTGCAGCACCTTCATCGTTTCGTCGGCCGTGGTGCCCTCCACCGTGCAGATGGTCTTGCCGGCGAGGTCCGCGACCCTGTGGACCGGCTCGGCGTCGGCGAGGGTCAGCAGCCCGATGTCGGTCCGCAGATAGGAGCGGGCGAGCCGGAACCTGCCCGCCCTGAGGTCGCTGTCGGAGATCATCCCCATCACCAGGTGGACTTTCCCGTTGCTCAGCGTGGTCTCCCAGTTGTTCGCCCACACGCGAGTGGGCGCCGACTTCCGGACGCCCGCGTGCTTGAGAATCTTGCTCCGCGCCTGTGCCTCGAAGCCCACCGGAAGGTGGCTGTTCTCCGGAGACAGGCCAGGGTACAACTTGACGCCCACCGAGACGATGTCGGCGTCCAGGGGCGGAGGAGGCGCCGCAGACCCGCAGGCGGTCACGAGGACGAACGCCGCCGCGAGAATGCCGGCGCTCCGTGCGGGCTTACCGGACTTCATCTGGACCTCACCGATGGAGTGTGACGTTTTTCGTGGTGATGGATATCGAGCAATTCTGTGTGGAGATCAGCTCCATGGACACGGTGACCCGGCTCGTGTTCTCGTCCATCTCGAACTCGGCGAATTCCCCATGGCCGAAGTTCTCCTTGTTCTCGTGAGGCCGGCGGCCGTCCATCAGAACAGCGACCCGGCTGTGCGGGCAGGACCCCAGCTTCTTCGCGGGGTCTTTGTACGACACGGGAACCCGCAGCCGGGTGTATCCGGGCTCGAAGCGGACCTCCGCCTGGGCCGTGCGACCGGCGCCAAGGGGATTGGGAGACCAGTTCACGGCCACGGCGTGGCCCTTCGCACCGGCGACGGCCTGGGCGATCCCGTGGGCCGTCAGGCCGGCCAGGGCCGGAGTGACCACCGTGAGCATCACGATGGCCAGGGTCGCGGGAGGCGGATCCGGCAACGGTTTACGAATAATGACGAGCACGGCGGCGGCCAGTGCGGCGTATCCGACGAAAAGAGCGGCCAGGTCCAGATCCAGCCAGCCCGGGCCGGCCGCTATGCCGAGGAGAACCGCAAGGAGATGGACCACTCCGAGGATGAAGGCATCTTTTCGCTTTACGCCACTCCTGGCGGGTGGGTAAGCGTCCATGCAGAGATGCTAAGTCCTGATCTCTCCTGCTGTGCGGGACGCCCGGAAATTCCGTGATGCAGAAAAGAGCGGCACTATGTGCAGTTTCGGTGCACGTACATTTTCGGGTGGTGAACGGCCCGAGGTGTCACCGGAGGCCGTTCACCGCCGGCTCATGACCGTCAGAAAGCCCTCTCACGCCGGCCGCCGGACCTGTCGCGGGCCCGCCCCGCTCACGCCAGGGCAGGGCGTACACCAGTGCGGCGATGACGGCGAGCGACGAGAACACCCACACCCGCTGGGCCGTTGCCCACTCCATGCCCGTCAGGAAATAGATCAGGTGCAGATAGCCGACCGCCACCCACAGGCTCGTGAGCGTGATGGCGCTCCAGGCCCCGCGCGGCGGGCGGGCGAGGAGGTAGGGCAGCGGCCAGAGCAGATACTGGGCGCCCAGCCGGTAGGTCACGATGAGGAAGACCAGGAGAAGGGCGAGGGTCAGCACCTCGGGCTCGGCCCGCCGCCACCACCAGAGCGCGGCCAGGAGCGCCGCGGCCAGGATGACCAGGCCGACGCGGCCGAAGGCGGGCGAGACGATCTGCTGCCCGCCGGTCGCCACGGCCGTCCAGCCCCAGTCGCCGACCACCGGGCGGGTCGACATGATGGCGCGCACCAGGGCGGGCAGCTCGCTGACCGCCGTGTCGAGGAAGAGCGAACTGCTGGCCAGCATGGCGAGGGGCGCCAACGCGGTCCAGAGGAGCACCGAGACCCGGCGGCGCAGGCCGGGCACCGCCAGCACGACGCCTGGCACGAGCAGCAGCGACCAGTGGGTGCACGACACCGACAGGCCGATGAGCAGCCCCGCGAGCTGCGCGTGGCCCCGCCGGGCGGCCAGCAGCGCGGCCACGCCGAACAGCAGCGTGATGGGCGGGAACTGGCCGTGCAGCCCGCTCACCAGGACACCGATGGGCAGGCACGCGTACTGGAAGCCGCGCAGCGCGCCGCGCTCGGTCGCGAGCTTACTGATCAGGGGGATGAGGGCGAGGTCGGCGACGATCGGCACGATCCGGCCGGCGACCGCCCACGACAACCCCAGCGTCTCTCCCAGCTCCTGCTGCCCGGCCAGCACGTAGGCGAGCAGCGGCAGGAAATGCCAGCCTCCCTCACGCAGGTGCATCGTCGGGTTCTGCCCGTCGAGCACGGAGTTGGCGGCGTCACGGAAGTCGTGCTCGAAGTCGTACGGCTGCACGGCCATCTGAGGGGCCAGCACCATGGCGAGCACCCGCAGCACGGCCCCGGCGCACAGTGCCACCCACAGCGGCGGCGACCAGCCCCTGCGCTGGGCGAACACCGCCAGAGCGAAACCGACGGCCAGCGGCGGCCCCATGATCAGTTCGGGGGTCACCGGCACTCCATGGGGCTGCTCCGATCTCGGCTGTCACGATCACAGGATGCGAAAACCGTAGCGTACGCGATGTGCGCCCCGGCTCCGTGCGATGCGTCTGAACACTGCGAACCTGGGCAGCCGGATGGAGCGAATCTACAGGTTGCGCCGGTAGGGTCTGCAGAACGTCAAGCGAAAGGAGCGGCGAATGTCGGAGTTCGCCGGAGCTCGTGTGCTGGTCACGGGAGGGTCAGGCTTCATCGGCAGACGCCTGGTCGCGGCTCTGCTCGCAGAAGGTGCCGAGGTCGTGGTGGCTGATCTGAACGCCCATCCCGACCCCGAGGTGCGCTCTGTGGTCGGAGATCTGCGCGACCCGGCGGTCCGGGGTGAGGCCGTGTCCGCGGGGCTCGACGGTGTCGTGCACCTCGCGGCGGTCACGTCGGTGTTGCGTTCGGTCGAGGATCCCGCGGGGACGTATGAGGTGAACGTCGCGGCGACCGCGGGGCTGCTCGAACTGGCCCGCGAGCGGGAGGTGCCCAGGTTCACGCTGGCCTCCACCAACGCCGTGACGGGCGACGTGGGCAGCGCGCCCATCACCGAATGGCAGGCGCTGCGCCCGCTGACCCCCTACGGCGCGACCAAGGCCGCGGGCGAGATGTTGCTGAGCGCCTACTCCGGCGTGTACGGCATGCAGGCCTGCGCGCTGCGTTTCGCCAACGTCTACGGCCAGGGCATGGGTCACAAGGACAGCTTCGTGCCCCGGCTGATGCGCGCCGCCGCCGAGGGCGCCGGCGTCCAGGTGTACGGCGACGGCACCCAGTTGCGCGACTACGTCCACGTGGACGACATCGTCCAGGCCGTCCAGGTGGCCTGGCGCACGGGCCACACCGGCCCCCTGGTCGTCGGCTCCGGGCGTTCTGTGAGCGTGAACGAGCTGATCGAGGCGGCACGCGAGGTCACCGGGGCGCCGATCCCGGTCGAGCACGTCGCCGCCAAGCAAGGAGAGATGCCGGCGGTCGTGCTCGACACGTCGCTGGCCAAGACACTCGGGTACGAACCACGGCACGATCTGACCACCGGCCTGCCGACCGTGTGGCCGGACTTCGCGCCTGGTGGTGTGGAGGGCCAAGCATGACCGGCGATCACAAGGCGAACACCGACGCGCGGGTCGACGCCGCCGCGATGGCGGAGTTCACCGCCGAGCACGGCGGCGAACTTCCCCCCATCGCGATCGTCATCGCCGCCTACAACGAGGAACGCGGCATCGGCGACGTGGTCAGCGCGATCCCGGCCGTCATCGCGGGGCACGAGACGGCGACCGTCGTGGTCGTCGACGGCGCCGCCGACGACACGGCGGCCGTGGCCCGCAAAGCGGGCGCGCTGGTCTGCGACGTCCCCGTCAACCGGGGGCAGGGCGCGGCCCTGCGGCTGGGCTACCGCATCGCCAGGGCGGGCGGCGCCCGCTACATCGTCACCACCGACGCCGACGGGCAGTACGACCCGGCCGACATCGAGCGCATCCTGGGCCCGGTGCTGCGGGGGGAGGCCGACTTCGTCACCGGCTCGCGGGTGCTGGGACGCCAGGAGACCTACGACCGTGTACGCCGCCTGGGCGTGCACGTCTTCGCCCGCATGATCAGCCTGCTGACCGGGCAGCGCATCACCGACACCTCGTTCGGCATGCGCGCGATGCGCGCCGAGGTCACCGGGGCCGTCACGCTGAAGCAGCCGCAGTATCAGTCGTCCGAGCTGCTCATCGGCGTCATCTCGCGGGGCTACAAGGTGGTGGAGGTGCCGGCCACGATGCGGTTGCGGGTCGCCGGCACGACCAAGAAGGGCGGCAACCTGGTCTACGGTTACCGCTATTTGCGCGTGGTGCTCGGCACGTGGCTGCGGGAGCGCCGCGGCGCCGCGCCGTCGGGGCCGTCCGTGGCTCCGGGGCCGTCGGCCTCGCCGGGGTCCGCCTCCTCGTCTTCGTCCGCCTCGCCGGCGGAGCCCGCGCGGGGGTCGGCGAAGACGAAGTAGTGGAAGAAGCAGAACTTCGCCAGGAACAGCACGCCGTAGACCCCGAGGAAGACCGCGCCCACGAACAGCACGCGCGCTCCGTCGGTGGCGAACAGCCGGGGTCCGACGTCGTGGGCGACTCCGGTCGCCCACGTGGTGAGCAGCAGCCCCGTCACCGACGTGGCCCAGAACGGCAGCAGCTCGCGCAGCACCCTTGGGCGTCCGCGGCGCTTCCACGCCCAGCGGGCGAGCAGATAGTTGGTCAGCGCGCCCAGCGCCCAGGCGGCCACCGCGGCCGCCTGGGCTCCGAGCAGCTTCTGGCCGTAGGCCACCAGCAGCGTCACCTCGCTCACCACGGCCGCGGCCACAGAGCCGAGCGTGTAGCGCGTGAAGATGCGTGGCAGCGTGCCACGGAGGAAGCCGCGTAGGTCAATCACCGGCCGCGCGCTCCCCGTCGTGAGGCACGCGGAGCACACCGAGCACCGACTGGCCGAAGGGGATCGGCAGCACCCGGTCGAGCACCCGGGTGACCGGCACGATGACCTTGTCGTACAGGCCGACCGCGCCCGCCTTCGGCGAGCCCGCCTTGCCCATGCGCACCGCGGCCCACCAGGCGAGCCCGCCCAGCAGGTTGACCGGCCTGGCCAGCGTCACGCCGAGCCCCGCGCGACGGGCGGCGTCGCGCAGGGTGGCGGGCGTGTAGCGGCGGAAGTGGCCGACCTTGCGGTCGAACTCGCCGTACAGGCTCATGTAGGCGGGAACCCAGAGCACGATGGTGCCGCCCGGCGTGACCGAACCGGCCAGCTGCCGCAGGATCTCGCCGTCGTCCTCGAAGTGTTCGAGCACGTTGATGGCGATCACCGTCTCGACCGGCCGCTCCAGCCGCGCGCCGGCGGACAGGTCGAACTGCATGGCCTCGACCTCGGAGGCGTTCGCGAAACGTTCTTTGAGCAGCGCGACCGCGTCGGGGTCGACGTCGGTGACGACCAGCCGATCGAGGCCGGTGAACTGCGCGGCGAACTCGCCCAGCCCCGCTCCCACCTCCAGCACGCTGCGCCCGCAATGGGGGGCGATCAGGTCGTACTGGTAGCGGCGGTAGCGGGGCTTGTCGGGGCCGCCGTCCTCGCGCTCAGCCGTACGGCCGGTGGCGCGGGCGAAGGCTCCCTCCTCAGCGCTCACTGGTCCGCTCCGCCCCCGGGCTGCGCCAGTTGACGCCCGGCATGAGTGCCTCACCGCGGACCCGGTCGACGTGGCGCTTGGCGACGTCGAACAGCGACGTGATGAGCGTGTCGGACAGCAGGTGCGGAACGAGCCCGAGCTCCACCAGGCCGGTGTGGGTCACCTTGTAGTAGTGCTCCTCCTTCTCGACGCGCGGGTTGTCGAGGTTGTCGATCCTCACCTCGCCGGGGAAGGACTCGGAGATCGTGGTGGCGATGTCCTTGACCGACATGGACTCGGTCATCTGGTTGAACACCCGGAACTCGCCGCGGTCCGCCGGGTTCTCGCAGGCGAGCTGGATGCAGCGGACCGTGTCGCGGATGTCGATGAGGCCCCGGGTCTGGGTGCCGGCGCCGTAGACCGTCAGAGGGTGGCCGAGCACCGCCTGGATGACGAACCGGTTGAGCACGGTGCCGAAGACGGCGTCGTAGTCGAACCGGGTGGCCAGCCGGTCGTCCAGCGTGGTCTCGGGCGTCTCCTGGCCGTAGACCACACCCTGGTTGAGGTCGGTGGCGCGCAGGCCCCAGATGCGGCAGGCGAACTCCATGTTGTGGCTGTCGTGCACCTTCGACAGGTGGTAGAACGAGCCCGGCCGCTTGGGGTAGAGCACGCGGTCCTTGCGCCCCTTGTGCTCCAGGTCCAGCCAGCCCTCCTCGATGTCGATGTTGGGCGTGCCGTATTCGCCCATCGTGCCGAGCTTGACCAGGTGGATCTCCGGGTCGATCTCGGCGATCGCGTAGAGCAGGTTGAGCGTGCCGACGACGTTGTTGGTCTGCGTGTAGACCGCGTGCTTGCGGTCGATCATCGAATAAGGGGCGGCCCGCTGCTCGGCGAAGTGCACCACGGCGTCGGGACGGAAGTCGCGGATCATCCCGTACGTGAAGTCGGCGTCGGTGAGGTCGCCGATGAACATGTCGATCGTCTTGCCGGTCCGCTCCTGCCACGCGGTGACGCGGGTGTGCAGCGATTCGATCGGCACGAGACTGTCCACGCCGAGCTCGAGGTCGTACTGACGGCGTACGAAGTTGTCGGCGACCGCCACCTCATGGCCGCATTGCGACAGGTGGAGGGCCGTCGGCCATCCGAGGTATCCGTCGCCGCCGAGGACCAAGATCCGCATAAATCCATCCTGACTTGTTGTAGACGCATCCGCATCTCGCGGCCCTGCGTCGGTGTGTCGCCTACGGGGTGTCCGCAGCTTGCAGCTAACCAGCCTTACCACACGCTAAACGGGTTCTCATTAATTGAGCATGACTTCTCAGGCTGACTTTAATGGTTCGACGATGTTACGCGCTGTGCGCACCGTACCGGGTTCTGGAGAGCCGTTGTGCCGGACGTGAGGAGTATCTCCCATCGACGTGGAACGCATGTTCGTACCAGAAGGTGCGTGAACCGAAAATTTGCGTAACCCGCAATTATCCTCCAGGCTGCTCCCATGAGCGGGCTGAGGGAACGGAAGAAGCGTGCCACACGCGAGGCGCTGATGGCGGCCGCGATCCGGCTCGCGCTGGAACGCGGGCTGGAGGGCGTCCGCGTCGACGACATCGCCGCCGAGGCCGGTGTCTCGCCCAGGACGTTCAACAACTACTTCGCCGGCAAGCACGAGGCGATCGCCGCACGCCACACCGACCGGATCGAACGGTCGGTGGCCGCGCTGCGCGCCCGGCCCCCCGGGGAGCCCCTGTGGGAGGCGCTGACGGAGGCCATGGTCCTGCCGTGGGAGCAGGACGCGGGCGACGCCGGCTCGCCACCGTCCCCCGCGCTGCTGGCGGGCATCCGGATGTTGTCCAGGGAGCCCGCGCTGCGGGCCGAGACGCTGCGCGTGGCCCTGGCCGCCGACGGCGCTCTGGCCGCGGCCGTGGCCGAGCGCACGGGCACCGACCTCGCCCGTGACCTCTATCCCCATCTCGTCGCCGCGACCGCGACCTCGGCCGTGCAGGCGGCCGTCGGCCACTGGCTGCGCGCCGACCCGCCGATTCCGCTGGCGCCCCTGCTGCGCGACGCCCTGCGCGCGCTGGCGACCGGACTGCCCGACCCCACCCAAGGAGCCGTGACGTGAACATCGACGTTGACGCGAACTGCGACGTCGTCATCGCCGGCGGTGGCCCCAACGGGCTGCTGCTGGCCTGCGAGCTGAGCCTGGCCGGGGTCCGGCCGCTCGTCGTCGAACGCCTGCCGCACCGCAGCGACCAGCCCAAGGCCAACGGCATCGTCGGCCAGGTCGTACGGCTCCTGCGCGGGCGCGGCCTGGCCGGCGACGAGGCTGCGATACCCGCGTTCGTGTTCGGCGCGCTGCCGCTGGACCTGTCGGGGCTCGACGACAACCCGATGCACGGGATGGGCGTCAGGCAGCCCGAGCTGGAGGAGCTGTTCGAGAAGCGGGCGCTGGAGCTGGGCGCGCGGATCCGGCGCGGTCACGAGCTGACCGGCTTCGACCAGGACGCCGAGGGCGTCACGGTGCACTTCGAAGGGCCCGCGGGCCCGCGCGCGCTGCGCACCCGCTACCTGGTCGGCTGCGACGGCGCGCACAGCACGGTGCGCAGGCTCGCCGGCATCGGCTTCCCGGGAGTGGTGACGGCGGACGTCGTGAGCCGCGCCGCCCACGTCAGCGTGCCGGGGGCGGTGCTGCGGATGGAGCGGGCCGAGCTGGAGGTGCCGGGCGCGGGCACGTTCGGGCTCTACGCCTGGCACCGCACCGAGCGCGGCGCGTACGCGATGATGCCGGCGGGCCCGGGGACGTTCATGATCAGCGTGATGGAGTGGGAGCCCGGCGCGCCGGGCGACGACGTGCCGATGACCATCGGCGAACTGCGTGCCTGCCTCGCCCGCGTGACCGGCGCCGACCTGCCGCTCGCCGGCCCCGCCGGCGCGGGCCCGCACGTGCTCAGGCGGCTGAACGGGCGCAACACGCGGGTGGCCGAGCGTTACCGCGAGGGCCGGGTGTTCGTGGCGGGCGACGCCGCGCACGTCCACTCGGCCATGGGCGCGCCCGGGCTCAACCTGGGCCTGCAGGACGTCGTGAACCTGGCCTGGAAGCTCGCGGCCGAGGTAGGCGGATGGGCGCCGCCGCGGCTGCTCGACAGCTACGAGAGCGAGCGCCGGCCGGCCGCCGAGCGGGTGGCGCTGCACACCCGGGCGCAGCTCGCGCTGACCGCTCCCGGCGCCGAGGTGACGGCGTTGCGCACGGTGTTCGGCGAACTGCTCGACGACGAGGCGGCCCGGCGGCGCATCGCCTCCCTGATGGCCGGCTCCGACGTGGTCTATCCGATGCCCGCTCCGCCGCATCCGCTGCTCGGCCGCTTCCTGCCCGGCGTGCCCGCCCGGCCCGCCGCCCGCGCCCGGCCGGTCCTGCTCGACCCGGAAGGGCGGCTGCTGGTGCGCCACGGCCGGGTCGACGTGGTGGCGTCCGAGGGGCCCGACGCCGTACTCGTACGTCCCGACGGCTACGTGGCCTGGGCGGGCACGCCCGGCGAGAGGCCCGGAGGGACGCTCGACGAGGCGCTAAGGACGTGGTTCTGCGAGAGCCTGGAGGTGACGGCGTAGCGCGTCGCGCATCAGCTCGGGCGTCATCCGGTCGGGATGGAGCACGCCCGCGAGGGCGAGGCCGTCGATCAGCGCGGCCAGCCGCTCGGTCTCCACCTCTGCGTCCACCTCCGCGTCTGCCTCTGCGTCCACCCCTGCGTCCGCCTCCGGGTCCACCCGGGCGCCCGGCGGCCGGTGCCGGGCGAGGCCGTCGATGATCCGCCGTCTACGTGCTGCCGCTCATCATGGTGGGCATCGGGATCCACGGGCTGCGCGAGATCGACCTGTCGGTGGCCGACCTCCTGTGGCTCGCCGTCACGGGCCTGTGCGGTGTCGCCTTCGGAGCCCTGCGCGCCGCCACCACCGTCGTGTTCCAGAAGGGCGGGGTCCTGTGGCAGGGCTGCACGGGCAGGACGCTGGTCGTCTGGGCGCTGACGCTGGTGGCCGGCTTCGGCGTCGGCGCGCTGGCGGTGGCGGCCGGCATGATTCCGGAGGCCAGGTCCATGCCGATCTCGATCGGCGTCGGCCTGCTCGGCGAGGCGGTGGTGATCCTGCTCAAGTCGGCGCGCTCCGGTGTGCCGTACGCGCAGAGCCGGCGGTGAGGGGCGCCCGGCTCAGGCGCGGCCCACCCCGGCGAGGATGCCCGCCCTGACGTAGTCGTACGGGCCGTCGGGGGAGGCGCCGGGCGTCCAGTCGGCGACCGGTACGACGCCGGGGGCGAGCACGTCGAGACCGTCGAAGAAGCCGGTGATCTGGTCGCGGTCGCGCCCGGCCAGCCCGCCGGCGGTGGTGCCCCGGTAGACCGACCGGCCCGCGTCGGTCACGTCGGCGGTGGCGTCACCCGTGTACAGGTGCGAGAGCACCAGGTGGCCACCGGGCGGCAGCCGCTCTTTGACGCGGGCGACGATGCCCGCGGCCTCGCCGTCGTCGGGCACGAAGTGCAGCACCGCGACGAGCAGGACCGCGTACGGCTCGGCCAGGTCGATGCGCCCGATGACGGCCGGGTCGTCGAGGATCGCGTCGGGGTCCCTGACATCGCCCTCCACCGCGATGACGTCGGGGTCCCTGGCCAGCAGCGCGCGGGCGTGGGACAACACAATCGGGTCGTTGTCGACGTAGACGACGCGCGAGCCGGGGGCGTGCCGGTGGGCGACCTGGTGCACGTTGTCCTGGGTGGGCAGGCCGGCGCCGATGTCGACGAACTGGCGTACGCCCGCCTCGGCGATCGTGCGTACCGCATGGCGCAGGAAAGCGCGGTTGGCGAGCGCGATCTGCCGGGTGTCGTTGCCCATCCGGCGGCCGATCTCGATCATCTTCTCGGCCGCCTCGCGGTCGGCGGGGAAGTTGTCGCGGCCGCCAAGGTAGTAGTCGTACATGCGGGCGACGCTGGGGACGTGGGGATTGATCCCTGGAGGTAAGCGGTCACCCTCGGTCATGTCACGACCCTTCCGGCATTATTGATCTTTGGCGCTGATTCTAGGTGGGCGAGCTGCCGGGAGCGCGGGGTCGTGCGGCGAACGGGCGATCAGGTGCGCCGGAAGGTACGCCGGTAGGCCAGGGGTGAGACGCCGACGGCCGCGTGCAGGTGCTGGCGCAGCGAGACCGCGGTGCCGAACCCCGACCGCCTGGCCACCTCCTCCACGCCGAGGTCCGTCGTCTCCAGCAGGTGCCTGGCGTGCTGCACGCGCTGCCGGGTGAGCCACCTGGCCGGGCTCACGCCGGTCTCCTCGCGGAAACGCCGGGTGAACGTGCGCACGCTCATCCTCGCGTGGGAGGCCAGCGCGCCAAGGTTCAGCGGGACGTCGAGGTTGGCCAGCATCCAGCCGCGCGTGGCGGCCGTCCCGTCGCCGTCGCCGTCCGGGAGGGGACGCTCGACGTACTGTGCCTGGCCGCCGTCCCGCCAGGGCGGCATGACGCAGCGGCGGGCGGTGTGGTTGGCCACCTCGCTGCCGTGGTCGCGCCTGATCACGTGCAGGCACAGATCCATCCCCGCCGCGACCCCGGCCGAGGTCAGCAGGTCGCCGTCGTCCACATAGAGCACGTCGGGGTCCAGTTTCACCCTCGGGAACAACCGGCCGAAGCGCGCCGCCTCGGTCCAGTGCGTGGTGGCCCGCCGGCCGTCGAGCAGGCCGGCGGCGGCCAGCACGAACGCGCCCGTGCAGATCGACATCGTGCGCGGCCGATCCTGCAGGGCCGCCGACAGCCGCTCCGAGATCGTGCCGTTCACCAGGGCCCTGCCTCCGTGGACCCCCGGCACCAGGACCGTGCCGGCCGTGTCGAGCACGTCGAGGTCGTGGTCGGGCTGCACGGTGTAGCCGGCCGAGCAGCGCACCGGCATGCGGCCCTCGGAGCAGGTCACCACCTCGTAGAGCCGCTCGCCGTCCTGGTCGCGCGCGCTCCAGAACACCTGGCCGGGCACGCCCAGGTCGAGCGGGGCGAAGTGGTCGAGCACGACGACCGCGATCCGATGGGGCATGGCCTGATTCTTTCACATATTGGCTTTCGGGCCACTCGTCGTCGCCATGGGAGGCCGATCAGGATGGGCGCATGACCTTGAGCACCACCTCCACCCGCCGTGGCCTGCACCGGGCCTGGTACGTCGCGGCCGTGGCCTTCGTGACGATCCTGGGCGCGGCCGGTTTCCGTGCCACCCCCGGTGTGCTGATCACGCCGCTGCGGGAGGAGTTCGGCTGGTCGGCCGGCACGATCTCGCTGGCCGTCTCGGTCAACCTGGTGCTGTACGGCCTGACCGCCCCCTTCGCCGCCGCCCTGATGGACCGTTTCGGCATGCGCCGCGTGGTCGCCGTGGCGCTGCTGCTGATCGCCTGCGGCAGCGGGCTCACCGTGCTGATGACGGCGAGCTGGCATCTCCTGCTGCTCTGGGGTGTGCTGGTCGGGCTGGGCACGGGCTCGATGGCGCTGGTGTTCGCCGCCACCGTGGTGGACCGCTGGTTCGTACGCCACCGCGGGCTGGTCACCGGCGTGCTGACCGCGGGCGGCGCCACCGGGCAGCTCGTCTTCCTGCCCGTGCTCGCGCACCTGGCGCAGGGCCCGGGATGGCGGTTCGCGTCGCTGGCCGTGGCCGCGGCGGCGCTCGTCGTGGTGCCGTTCGTGTGGTGGCTGCTGCGCGACAGGCCCGAGGACGTGGGTACCACGGCGCTCGGCGCGCAGCCGGGCGCGGCGCGTCCGGCTGCGCGCGGCACGGGCAACGCCGCCGTCAGGGCCGTCAGCGTGCTCGCCGCGGCGGCGCGTACGCGGCCGTTCTGGCTGCTCGCGGGTGGGTTCGCGATCTGCGGAGCGAGTACGAACGGCCTGGTCGGCACCCACTTCATCCCCGCCGCGCACGACCACGGCATGGCCGAGCCCGTCGCCGCGGGCCTCCTGGCGGTCATCGGGATCTTCGACATCGTGGGCACGGTCGCGTCCGGCTGGCTGAGCGACAAGATCGACCCGAAGGTGCTGCTCGGCGTCTACTACGGGCTGCGCGGGCTCTCGCTGATGGTGCTGCCCGGCCTGTTCGCGGCCACCACCGAGCCCAGCATGCTGATCTTCATCGTCTTCTACGGCCTGGACTGGGTGGCGACCGTGCCGCCCACGGTCGCCCTGTGCCGGCGCATCTACGGGGCCGACGGAGCCGTCGTCTTCGGCTGGGTGTTCGGCGCCCACCAAGTAGGGGCCGCGTTCGCCGCGTTCGGCGCGGGCCTCACCCGCGACCACCTGGGCGCCTACGACCTCGCCTGGTACGGCGCCGGCGCCCTCTGCCTGGTGGCCGCCGGCATGTCCCTGGCGATCGGGCATGCTAGGGAACGACGCACCTGAGCAACCCCTTGAGAGCGATGAACACCGAGCTGTACGTCCTGCCGCTGGTCGTCAGGATCGAGCGGGCCACGCCCCCCGAACGCACCGACGCCCTGGAGGCCGCGGCCATGGCCGTGCTGAGCCTGCTCGCCGACCCGGGGGAGTGGGCCGCCGAGCTGCACGCCTGGCAGTCCACCGGCAAGATCCGCAAGGTCGTGCGCCGGGCGCGGGGCGCCGAGTGGCGCAGGGCGCTCGCGCTGCCGGGGCGTACGATCGCCCACCGTACGGCCGAGGTCCGCGTCCATCCGCCGGTGCCGCTCGACGACTGGCCGAAGGACCTGGCGCGGCTGCAGGTGTCAGGCACCGAGCTGACCGACACCGCCGCGCCTCCGCCCGCCGTGCCCCCGGTCCTCTGGGAGAACCCCGAGCTGGAGATGTCCGCGGGCAAGGCCATGGCGCAGGCCGGCCACGCCGCCCAGCTCGCGTGGTGGGCCAGCGACGCGGGCGAGCGTGCCGCCTGGCGGGAGCGCGGGATGGCGGTCTCCGTGCGCCCGGCCCCGGCGCGCGACTCCTTCGACGCCAAGGTGGCCGCCGGGCTGCCGGTCGTGCGCGACGCCGGGTTCACCGAGATCGAGCCGGGCTCGTGCACGTTCGTCGCCGACGCGCCCTGGCTCGCCGGGCGCGTCTTCCGTGCGTGAACACGCCGGTCGAGGCCTGATTCGCGACGCGATGATTGCACTTCGGTCGCTTCGAGGACGCCATGGCGGGATATGTCGTACGCTCCGCTCGTGCTCGATGGGGAAGATGAGATCAACGGTTCCCGCGTGAGAACCGCTTCCAGACCCTGGATCCCTGATTCTCCGCCCAAACGCTCCCGCATCGGTGATCTCCGCATGCGGGTGGTGTACCGGGGGCTCGCCGTGGTCGCCGCCGTCGTGGCCGTCGCCGTGACGCTGGTCGTGGTGGTGCTCCCGTCAGGGCCGGACGAGGTCGCGGCGGGGCCGGTAACCGCGCCGCCGGCCGCACCGTCCTCGTCCGGCCCCGCACCTTCGCCGTCCGGCTCCGCGCCTTCCCTCACGTCCGGCGAGCCCGCTCCCGCGGCGCAGGCGTCCGGCACCCCCGGCCCCACTCCCGGCGCCTCGCTCGCGCCCGGCTACACGGCCATGGAGGCCCTGTACGCCGACCCGCGCGTGCCCAAGCTGACCGCCAAGGTCAAAGGCGTGAAGGCGCGCCCGTCCGTCAGGCGGGTGGTCAGGGACCGGCGTACCGGGCTGGCCGTGCCGAGGCTGGGCCGGCCGTGGAAGGCGCACAACGCGGCGCCGTTCACCACGAAGCAGGTGCTGCCCAGGAAGCGCGGCACGAGCCTGCGGGGCATCGTGGTGACCTGCCCGCTGCCGATCATGGAGCAGAAGTCGCCGCGCGACACGGCGCTGCTGGCCGCCCGGTGGACGCTCAACCACCACCCCGAAGGCTCCCGGATCACCTGGCTGGCCACACAGCGGGTCAAGCGCGGATGGATGCTGATTTATCGGGTCAAGTACGGGAAACGCTCCTCCCGGGCGGCCGTCGTCGTCATGGACGGGGGAATGAGCAAGCCCGGCCTGACGTTCGTGACAGTGCCTGACACGCAGCGAAAGCACTGGCCCGAGGTCGGTCGCGTGGCCACAGGGGTGCGTGTCCTAGGCTAGAAGATCATTGAATGCGGCGATTTGGGGGAGTGACGCCGTGGAACGCTCTGGAGCGCCGCAGGCATCCGACAAGGGCAAGGGCAAGCCGCCCTGGCGCTCGGAGGGTCTACCCGGCACCCCCGGAGGACGACCCAAGATCAACTGGTGGCGATTCGCCGTCACGCTCGTCGTCGTGTACGCGGCCTTCTTCGTGGTCTCGTCCTTCGTCGACAGCGGCTCCGTCGAGACGATCTCGTACACCGAGTTCACCAAGCAGGTGAACGCGAAGAACGTCAAGGACATCTACGCCCAGGGCCTGTCCGTCGAGGGCGACCTCAGGTCGGCGGCGAAGAACCCCGAGAGCGGCGAGTCCTACACCAAGTTCGCCACCGAGATCCCCGCCTTCGCCGACACCGACCAGCTCGACAAGCAGCTGGCGAGCGGCCAGGTGGAGATCACCTCCCAGCCGATCACCCGCGGGTTCTTCACCAACCTGCTGCTGTCGCTGCTGCCCGTGCTGCTCCTGGCGGGCCTGTGGATCTGGATCATGCGGCGCGGCGCCAGCATGATGGGCGGCGGCGGCCTGGGCGGGCTCGGCAAGTCCAAGGCGGCCAAGCCCGTCGAGGCCGGGAAGGTGCGCGTCACGTTCGACGACGTGGCCGGCATCGACGAGGTGGAGAACGAGCTCGTCGAGATCGTCGACTACCTCAAGGACCCCGGCAAATACCGCAGGCTGGGCGCGAAGCTGCCCAAGGGTGTGCTGCTCGCCGGTCCTCCCGGCACCGGCAAGACGCTGCTGGCCAGGGCGGTCGCGGGCGAGGCCGAGGTGCCGTACTTCTCGGCCAGCGCCTCCGAGTTCATCGAGATGATCGTCGGCGTGGGCGCCTCGCGCGTGCGCGACCTGTTCGAGGAGGCACGGAAGGTGGCGCCGTCGATCGTCTTCATCGACGAGATCGACGCCATCGGCCGCGCCAGGGGCGGCGCCGGTGGCGTCGGCGGGCACGACGAGCGCGAGCAGACGCTCAACCAGATCCTCACCGAGATGGACGGCTTCTCCGGCGCCGAAGGCGTGATCGTCATCGGGGCCACCAACCGTCCCGAGATCCTCGACCAGGCGCTGCTGCGTCCCGGGCGCTTCGACCGTACGGTGCAGGTGGGCCTGCCCGACGCGGCCGGCCGGACCGCGATCTTGCAGGTACACACGAGGGGCGTGCCGCTCGACCCCGAGGTGGGCCTCGACCGGCTCGCCAAGACCACCCCCGGCATGACGGGCGCCGACCTGGCCAACCTCGTCAACGAGGCGGCTCTGCTCGCGGCCAAGCGCGGCAAGGAGAAGGTCACGATGGCCGACTTCACCGACGCGCTGGAGAAGCTGCAGCTCGGTGCGGCCCGCAGCATCGTGATGCCGGAGGAGGAGCGCACGAGGACCGCCTTCCACGAGGCCGGGCACGCGCTGCTCGGGATGCTCCAGCCCGGCGCCGACCCGGTCAGGAAGATCTCCATCATCCCGCGCGGCCGGGCGCTCGGCGTCACCCTGTCCACGCCCGACAGCGACCGCTACGCCTACGACGAACAGTATCTGCGCGGTCGCATCACGGGCGCGCTCGGCGGCATGGCGGCCGAGCAGGTCGTGTTCGGCGTCATCACCACCGGCGCCGAGAACGACCTCGAACAGGTCACCATGATCGCTCGGGGCATGGTCGGCCGCTGGGGCATGTCGGAGAAGATCGGCCCGCTGACCATCCTGCCCAACGACGGCCAGCAGCCCCAGGCCTCGCCCGTCACGCTCGCCATGGTCGACGAGGAGGCGCGGCGCATCGTGGACGAGTGCTACGAGCGCGCGGTCCAGGTGCTCAGCGACAACCGCGACAAGCTCGACGCGATCGTGGAGGCCCTGCTGGAGCACGAGACCCTCGACGAGGCCGGCGCGTACGCCGCCGCGGGCCTGCTGAGCGGGTCGGCGGAGCCGGCCGAGAGCCGCCCGAGGGAATTTTCCGAGAATTAGGCAAAAGCGGACGTTGGTGCCGATCGTGGTCGGGCAGGATGTTTCGACAAGGATCGGGGGACTTGTCGTGACACTGACTGACGAGCTTCTCGCCGGGCTCGGAGACTCAGGGCTGGAACAGGTCGCCGGGATGCTCGGCACCGACCCGGGCACGGCCCGCATCGTGACCCAGGCCGTCGCGGGCACCATCATCGGTGGCATGGCCCGCGACGCCGAGCACCCGGACGGTGCCGACGCCCTGCTCAGCGCACTCGACGACCACAAGGACACCGACCCCTTCAGCGGCGACGTGGCCTCGCTGACCCGCGACGGCCACAGCATCCTCGGACACGTGTTCGGCGGTCAGGGCACCGAACGGGTGGCCGCCGGGTTGTCGCAGCTCGCCGCCGTGCAGCCCGGGGCCATGATGAAGCTCATGCCGCTGGTCGCCCCCATGATCATGTCGCTGCTCGCGGACCGCGCCACCGTACGCAAGCTCGACGCGCGCGCCCTGGCCGACGAGCTCGACCACGAACGCTCCACCCTTCCCGCCAGGCTGGACGACCTCGTCACGACCCTGCTCGACGGCATCTTCGGCGGCACGGCGGCGCCGCGGAGCAGTCCGTACGACACGGCGGCCGTCACCCGCGGCCGCAGGAGCGCGAGCAGGCGTGAGATCTCACCGGGCACAGCGACCCCCGACTGGTGACCGGTAGGCTGTGCGAGTGATCGTTCTGGCCTCAGCATCCTCCGCCCGCCTGGCTCTTCTGCGCAGCGCCGGCCTCGACCCCAAGGTCATCGTCAGCGGCGTCGACGAGGAGGCCTACTCGGCATATTCACCGGCGGCGCTGAGCCTGGTGCTCGCGAAGGCCAAGGCCGAAGCCGTCGCGGGCGGGCTGGACGAAGGGCTGGTCATCGGCTGCGACTCGATCCTCGAGCTCGACGGCCGCCCCTACGGCAAGCCGGCCACACCCGAGGAGGCCCTGGAGCGCTGGCAGCTCCTGCGCGGCCGCACGGGGCGGCTGGTCACCGGTCACTGCGTCATCGACGCCGCCTCCGGGCGGCAGGCGGCGGAGGTCGCCACCACCGTGGTGCACTTCGGCCAGCCCTCGCCCGAGGAGATCGCCGCCTACGTCGACAGCGGGGAGCCGCTCAACCTGGCCGGGGCCTTCAGCATCGAAGGGCGCGGCGGATGGTTCGTCGAGGGCATCGAGGGCGACCACGGCAACGTGCTCGGCATCTCGCTGCCGCTCCTTCGTGACCTGTTCGCGGAGCTCGGCTACGCGGTGACCGCTTTCTGGCGTTAATCTGCCGGGCATGCGATCAGTGCGCGACTTCTTCTCCGGCGTGGGCTTCTTCGTCGAAGGCTTCGGCTGGGTCTCCCGCAATGGGCGCTGGTGGGTGTTCGGGCTCATCCCCGCGGTCATCGCGTTCGCCGTCTACGTGGTCGCGCTGATCTTCCTCGGCACCAACGCGACCGAGCTGGCCACGTTCCTGACGCCGTTCGCCGACTCGTGGAGCTGGCGTGAGGCGTTCCGCGCGGTGGTGGCCGTCGCGCTGTTCCTCGGTGGGCTGGCGCTGGCGGTGCTGACGTTCGTCGCGCTCACCCTGGCGATCGGCGATCCGTTCTACGAGAGGTTGTCGGCGGCGGTCGACGTGCTGGAGACGGAGGACGACCAGCCCTGGTGGCGCACGCTGCCGCGATCCGTCCGCGACAGCCTGGTGACCCTGTTGTTCATGCTGATGTTCACGGTTCCGCTGTTCGCGCTCGGGTTCGTACCCGTGGTGGGGCAGACGGTGGTGCCGGTGCTCGGAGCCGCCGTTTCCGGATTTTTCCTAACAGTCGAGCTCACCACACTCGCCCTCGAACGACGCGGCATGGCCCGCAAGGAACGCTTCGCCCTCCTGCGCGCGAACAAGGCCACCACGCTCGGCTTCGGCGTGGCCGTGTTCCTGCTCTTCCTCATCCCGTTCGTGGCGGTCATCGCCATGCCCGCCGCCGTGGCAGGCGCCGCCCTCCTCGTACGCACCCGCCTGGCTCCCACCCCAGACCCAGACCCAGACCCAGCACCCTGACCCAGCACCCTGACCCACAGCCCTGGTGGGGGAAGGCTGCGCTGGAGCCGCGCTGATGGTGTGGGAAGGCCGTGGGCGGGACGCGCCGGGGGAATGCCGTGGGCGAGTCGCGCCCGGGGAAGATCGCGCCGGAGCCGCGGTGACAAAAGAGCAGACGTCGTGCCGCGCACGGTGACCCGGTGTCGTTTCAAGGCGATGCACCGCACGTCGTAGGGGCTCAGGTTGACGGCCGTCCGGTCCATCCACCGAGGCGCAGGTCCTGCAGGGCGGGATCAGCCCGGAGCGATCTCTTCTTGACCGGCTGCGCTCACGATGGTGCGGCAGGCCGATGCACTGGTGACGATGCCGCTCGACCAGTGTGCGCACCGTGTTGTGGCCGCCCCTGCCGACGAGGGCCTCACGCCGCTGACCATCGCGGATCAGCGGCACTGCCCACTCCGGTCGTCCACAGCCTCGACCAGGCACCCTCCCTCCATCCCCAGAACGGCATTCGGCTCGTCGGTCCCTCGCCCGACCCCGGCACCCTTAGGGCCCATGACGACCGACAGCTGCACCCCCGCTCCCGCCCTCACCGACGAGCCCCGTCTCACCCTGTCCAGCCCGTCCGACGTCCTCGCGGCCGTCCCCTACCTGGTGGGCTTCCACCCGAAGACCTCCCTCGTCCTGATCGGCATCGACCGCGGCGTCACCAAGGTCGTGGCCCGGTGGGGCCTCCCGCTGGAACCCGGCGCCCTCGACCCGCTCATCCCCCTGCTGGAACGGGAGAGCGTCACCGAGATGGTGATCGTCGGCTACGGTCCCGGCGAGGTGGTCACACCTGCGGTGGACAAGGTCCGGTGGCTGGCCTCACGCGTGGGAGCCCAGGTGGGGGAGGCGCTGCGCGCCCATGAGGGCCGCTACTGGTCCTACCTGTGCGAAGTCCCGAGCTGTTGTCCCGCTCAGGGCACGCCCTACAACCCGTCCACCAGCCAGGTCGCCGCGGAGGCCACGGTCCACGGCCTGGTCGCCCTGCCCGACCGCGAGGCGCTGGAGCGCACGCTCGCGCCTGTCACGGGCCCGGTGCGCATGGCGATGCACCGGGCCACGACCGAGGCGATCGCGGAGGTCAGGGCCGGACTGACCGCCACCGCCGACCTCGACGCCTACGCCAGAGGGTTCGTCGCCGATGGCCTGGCCAGAGTGCGTTCGGCATTGCGGGTCCACGCGGAGGGCGGCCGACTGGACGACGCGGAGGCAGCCAGACTGGGCCTTGACCTGGCGATCATCCGCGTCCGCGATGAAGCCTGGACACTCATGGATGAATCCCACGCCCCTCTGTGGAAAGACCTGACACGCAGGCTGGAGCCTCGTTTCGCGCCGCCGGCCGCGTCCCTGCTCGCCATGGCCGCCTGGCGAGCGGGGAACAACGTCCAGGCCACCATCGCCCTCGAACGGGCCTTGGCCATCGACCCCGCCTACTCGATGGCCAACCTGCTCATGCACGCCCTGCAGAACCTGCTCTCCCCGGGCGTCCTTCGTGACCGTCTCCCGACTCCGGCCGATCTCGACGCCGCCATGGGGCCCGTACACGCCGCGTGGCTGGTGCCCCTGGTCAACCTGTTCGACGACGAGCCACCACCCGGCTGAGCGGCCTTCACCGGCCGGCGCTCCACCGGCGACGCCCAAGAGACGGCGCGCTCGCAGAAACCCTGCACCGCGGCAACCGACCACACAGGACCGTCGAATCCAGCGCAGCCGTCGCCCGAGCATCACCGTCCGGGGGCCATGGTCCCGGGGTCACGGTCCGGGGGCGCCGTCCGGGGCTCAGGCCCGGGGCTCAGGACCGGGGGGCGCCGTCCAGGGCTCATGGTCAGGAGGTCCTGGTCCGGGGGGTCATGGTCCGGAGGTCCTGGTCCGGGGCTCATGGTCCCGGGGCGCCGTCCGGGGGTCATCGTCCGGGGGTCATCGTCCGGGGGTCATCGTCC
>NZ_SMLD01000104.1:0-33929 GCF_004352805.1 Nonomuraea mesophila | reverse complement strand
GGGTCGGGGATCGGGCTGGCGACCTCGCGGGCGTTCGCGGCGCACGGTGCCGAGGTGGTCTGCGCGGACATCGACCTCGACGCCGCCCGGCGGGCCGCCGAGACGATCGGGAAGGACCTCGGGGGTACGGCTCACGCGGCGCGGGTCGATGTGGCGGATATGGATCAGATGGAGGAGTTTTCGCGAAATATCATCGCTCAATATGGCGTGCCGGACATTGTGGTGAACAATGCCGGAATCGCGGTCATCGGGTCGTTTCTCGACCACACCGTGGACGACTGGCGTAGGACCATCGACATCAACCTGTGGGGCGTCGTGCACGGATGCCGCCTGTTCGCCGCCGCCATGGTCGAACGCGGCCAGGGCGGCCACATCGTCAACGTCGCCTCGCTGGCCGCCTTCGCGCCCTCCCGGCTGCTGCCCGCGTACTCCGCCTCGAAGGCCGCGGTGAAGATGCTCAGCGACTGCCTGCGAGCCGAGCTGGCCGGGCACGACATCGGGGTCAGCGCCATCTGCCCGGGCTTCGTCTCCACGGCCATCGCCCGCAACGCCACGTACACAGGCGTGGACCTGCACGACGACGCCGTACGCGGCCTGGCGCGGCGCGCATACCCGCCCGAGCGCGTGGCTGCGTACGTGCTGCGTGCGGTGCACAGAAATCAGGCGGTTGTTCCGGTGAACATGGAGGGAAAGATCGGATATACCCTGTCACGCATTTCGCCACGGGCGATGCGCGGGCTCGCACGGTTGACGCGAACCCCTCGGTATCCACAAATCAGGGGTAACGATCGACCGTACGGGAGAAGATGAATCCGTGTCCTCGCCGCAACTTGATGAAGACTGCAGCCAGCCCAAAGCACTCAGGCGGCAACCCGCACAACGCCGCAGCGTCCGGCGGGTCGAGCGGATGCTCGACGCCTGCGCCGAGTTGCTCGACGAGATCGGGTACGAAGCCCTGTCCACCACGCGCATAGCCGAGCGGGCGGGCGTGGCGATCGGGTCGGTCTACCAGTTCTTTCCCGACAAGCGCGCGATCACGCAGGAGCTCACCCGGCGCAACGTCGAGGAGTTCGTCCGACGCGTCGACCGCAAGTTCCTGGAGGAGGACCACCGGGGGTGGTGGGAGGCGGTCGACGCGATCATCGACGAATACGTCGACATGCACCGCACGGTCGCCGGCTTCAAGAGCCTGCACTTCGGTGACGTCGTCGACCTCAACCTGCTCGACTCCGACTCCGACAACAACACCGTGATCGCCGGGCGGCTGCGCGGGTTGTTCCTGAAGGAGTTCGGGCTGGCCGACAGCCCCGAGCTCGACCTCGCGGTGCTGGTGGCGGTGGAGGCGGGCGACGCCGTGCTGAAACTGGCCTTCCGCCGCGACCCCGACGGTGAGCCGGAGATCGTCGAGGCGGCCAAGCACCTGATCCGCGGCTTCCTCTCCCGCCAGCTGCGATCCTGGTCGCCGCACGACTGAGTGGTCAGTGGCCGCCCGCGTGCGGTGGCTCCGTCACCATGCCGGGCAGCCACGTCGGCACGTCGTCCACCCATTGCCGCCGATGGCCGAGCGCGGCCGTCGGCACGTCCTCATAGCCGGGCGCGGCAGGCGTGCGCACGCACGGACCCGGGTAGGAGACGGGACGCGCGTCCCTGGCCTCCCTGATGTGCAGCCGGGTCTCCAGGGCGCGCAGGCTGCGCTCCGCCGACTCGATGGCCTCCAGACGGGCCGACAGGTAACCGGCGAGACCGGGGACGAGAGCCGACAACACGACAGCGCAGGCCAGCGTGAAGGTCATCTGCTTGGACACGCCCATCACGGCCCCCTTAGCTCGCTTGACAGCAGAGCACCTGCTATATGCCCTGTGACCTGCATGAACACGCTCAGGAGGCGCAGGATTGGGCGAGTCGTTACCGTTTTGTAAGTGTGCGGATTGACCAGGCAAACGGCCGGACGGCTCGGTAGTCTCGCGGTGTGGCGCATGTGACCCGTGAGCACCTTGATCGTCTGCTTGAGCAGGCTCTATTGGCCGACGACCACGATTCCCTGGCCAGTCGGCTCTACGACGTCGCGCTCGACTATTCCTCGGGCGACGTCTCCCGGGCTTCCATCCTCGTCCTCGCCGCCGAGGAGTGGCGAGCGGCGGGCCAGCCGGCGCGCGCGATGGAGTGTTTCCAGCGCGCCGTCGAGGACGGTGGCGAGGCGGGCTTCGACCCGCGTGCAGGCATCGCCGACACGCTGTTCGAGCTCGACAGGCCCGACGAGGCGAGGGAGGTCATCGAGACGATACGCGCCGAGGGCAACGTCTCCACGGCGACCGCTCACACGATCGCCGAGACGCTCGTCGCCTACGGAGATCTCCGCGGTGGCCTCGAATGGGCCACCCAGGCGGTCCTCGACTGTGACGAGGACGACCCCGAGCAGGTGGCGCTGCTACGCACCCGCTACCGCATCAGGGTCGACCTGGGGCTGCCCGAGGACGAGCTCGACCAGATGGTCTCCTGAGGCGATCGCCCTCGCGCGACGTCGCGGCCCGTCCCCGGGCGAGGCCGCCGGTGGCCGGAGGTCGCTGCACCCTGCCCGCGTGAGGCGAGCCGCTGCAACTCCTGTGACAGCCGATGCGAAGGGGCCGCGCCCCGATGGCCGCGGCCCCTTCGTCATGGGGATCCGGGCGCGGCAGGCACGTTCCGCGCCCGGACGGGATGGCCGGCGTACGGTGTGCTCACCGCAGCCCGAGACCGTCGGTGAGCCCCGTGACGCCCGGCACCGCCGAACGCCCGCCGGTCAGCATCGACGTTCCCTCGACGCTCTCCACCGCCTTCGGCAGCAGCACGCCGATGACGTCCTCGCCGACCTCACGGACGGGCTTGTCGAGGTCCTTCGGCGCCCGGACGTCCTTGCCCGCGATCCGGTTGCTGTGGGTGGACTGGCCGAGCGACATCTCGGCCGGCAGCTTGGCCAGCAGCGGCGTCTCGGGCAACGACGGCAGCGAGGGCAGCGCCGGCACACTCGACAGGGTCGACATGTCTCTCATGCCGCTGCGGCCCGGCACCGCGGGGAACACGACGGGTGAGGCGGAGGTCAGCATGGGCATGCCCCAGGTGGCTGCGACCCCGCCGATGTCGGTGCCGCCCAGCGCCGACCTTCCCGCCGCCAGGCCGGTCAGGCCCAGCTGCCTGGCCAGCCTCCCGGTCGCCATGGCCAGCTTGCCCGACTCCTCGGCGACCATCCGGCTGCCGCCCGAGCCGCCGTCGTTGACGTTCACCCTCGACTGCTCGTGGCAGAAGGACAGGGCCGAGTCGGGCGACAACACGACCGGCTTGGTGTTCGCGCAGGAGTCAGCCGTCGAGGGGGTCGCGGCCCACCACGTGACACCAGCGGTCACCGCGGCCACCGCGAGGATGCTTCGGACTTTCTGGGATGACACTGCACGTCCCCCTGATCGATTGCGCTGATCTGACGAACGCTGAACGTAGCCAGCCGTCCGCCCGCGGGAGTGCGGCTTGTCCGAAGTGTGGGGCGAACCTTACCCATCCCCGTGCCGCATGACCGCGGCATGACACGCCGGGAGCCCGGAGACCGCTCGGATCTCCGGGCTCCCGGCAGGGCCTCAGCCGCGCTGGATGAGCAGCTCGTCGTCGCCGAGCTCCACCATGACCTTGTCGCCGTCGGCGATCTCGCCCGACAACACCGCCCTGGCCAGCTTGTCGCCGATGGCCGACTGCACCAGGCGGCGCAGCGGGCGGGCGCCGTACATCGGGTCGTAGCCCGTCAGCGCCAGCCACTCGCGGGCCGCGGGCGTGACCTCCAGCGTCAGTCTGCGGTCGGCCAGGCGCTGCGCCAGGCGGTCGACCTGAAGGTCGACGATCCGCGCCAGCTCCTCGGAACCGAGCGCGTCGAACAGGATCACGTCGTCGAGCCGGTTGAGGAACTCCGGCTTGAACGAGTTGCGCACCGCCCCCATGACCGCCTCGCGCTTGGCGCCGTTCTCCAGCGCGGGATCGACGAGGAACTGCGAGCCGATGTTGGAGGTGAGGATCAGGATCGTGTTGCGGAAGTCGACCGTACGGCCCTGGCCGTCGGTCAGCCGCCCGTCGTCGAGCACCTGCAGCAGGATGTCGAACACCTCGGGGTGGGCCTTCTCCACCTCGTCGAGCAGCACCACGGTGTACGGGCGCCGCCTGACGGTCTCGGTGAGCTGGCCGCCCTCCTCGTAGCCGACGTAGCCGGGAGGCGCTCCGACGAGCCTGGCCACGCTGTGCTTCTCGGAGTATTCGCTCATGTCGATGCGGGTCATCGCCCGCTCGTCGTCGAACAGGAACTCCGCCAGCGCCTTGGCCAGCTCGGTCTTGCCCACACCGGTCGGCCCGAGGAACAGGAACGAACCCGTCGGCCTGTCGGGGTCGGCGATGCCGGCCCGGCTGCGGCGTACGGCGTCGGAAACGGCCTGTACGGCCCGCTGCTGGCCGATGAGCCGCCTGCCCAGCTCATCCTCCATGCGCAGCAGCTTGGCCGTCTCCGCCTCCAGGAGCCGCCCGGCGGGGATGCCGGTCCACGACGAGATCACCTCGGCGATGTCGTCGGCCCCGACCTCCTCCTTGACCATGGTGTCGTCGGGCTGCGCGGCCTCGGAGGCGGACTTGAGCGCCTGCTCCAGCCGCGGCACCTCGGCGTACATCAGCCGCGACGCCGCCTCGAAGTCGCCGTCGCGCTGTGCCCGCTCGGCGGTGCTCCTGGCCTCGTCGAGCTGCTTCTTCAGCTCACCGACCTTGTTGAGCCCGGCCTTCTCGTGCTCCCAGCGGCCGACGAGGGCGTTGAGCTCCTCCTGGCGGTCGGCCAGCTCCTGGCGCAGGCGTTCGAGCCGCTGCGCGGAGGCCTCGTCGGTCTCCTTCGACAGCGCCAGCTCCTCCATCTTCATCCGGTCGACGTTGCGCTGGAGCTGGTCGATCTCCACGGGACGGGAGTCGATCTCCATGCGCAGCCGCGAGGCGGCCTCGTCGACCAGGTCGATGGCCTTGTCGGGGAGAAAGCGGTTGGTGATGTAGCGGTCGGACAGCGCGGCGGCGGCCACCAGCGCGCCGTCGGAGATCTGCACCTGGTGGTGGGCCTCGTAGCGGCCCTTGAGCCCGCGCAGGATCGCGATCGTGTCCTCGACCGTGGGCTCGCCCACGTAGACCTGCTGGAAGCGGCGCTCCAGCGCGGGGTCCTTCTCGATGCGCTCGCGGTATTCGTCGAGCGTGGTCGCGCCGATCATGCGCAGCTCGCCGCGGGCCAGCATGGGCTTGAGCATGTTGCCGGCGTCCATGGCGCCCTCGGCGGCCCCCGCGCCGACGACGGTGTGCAGCTCGTCGATGAACGTCACGATCTGCCCGTCGCTCTCCTTGATCTCGGAGAGCACGGCCTTCAGCCGCTCCTCGAATTCGCCGCGGTATTTCGCGCCGGCCACCATCGCGCCCAGGTCGAGCGCGATGAGCCGCTTGTTGCGCAGCGACTCGGGGATGTCTCCGGCCACGATGCGCTGGGCCAGCCCCTCCACGACGGCGGTCTTGCCGACGCCGGGCTCCCCGATGAGCACCGGGTTGTTCTTGGTGCGGCGGCTGAGCACCTGGATGACGCGGCGGATCTCGGAGTCGCGGCCGATGACCGGGTCGAGCTTGCCGCCCCTCGCGCGCTCGGTCAGGTCGACGCCGTATTTCTCCAGCGCCTGGTAGGTGTCCTCAGGGGTCTCGCTGGTGACGCGGGCATGGCCGCGTACTTTCTCGAAGGCGTCGAGCAGCGCCTGCGGCGTGGCACCCTGCGACTTCAGCAGGTCGGCCACGGGGCCGCCGTCGGTGGCCAGGCCCACCAGCAGGTGCTCGGTCGAGACGTAGAGGTCTTCGAGGCGGTTGGCGTGCTGGGCCGCGGTGTTCATCACCGTCAGCAGGTGGCGCGAGCTCGACGGCGCTCCCACCGTCGCGCCCTGCGCCTTCGGCAGCGCCCCGAGCTGCTCCTCCGCGCGCGTCCGCAGCGCGCGCCAGTCGGCGCCGACGGCTTCGAGCAGCGGCACGGCCGTGCCGCCGGTCTGGGAGAGCAGCGTGGTCAGCAGGTGAACGGGGGCGATCTCGGGATTGCCCTCGGCGGCGGCACGCCGCATGGCACCCGAGAGCGCTTCCTGGCTCTTCTGGGTGAGCTTGTAGTCCATCGTTCTAGGCCCCCGGTGGCAGCTCGTAGCGGATCAGCGCTCTGACCATCCGCATCTCGGCACGCAGGCGGTGAACCTCCTCCCGCAGCCGCAGTGCTTCGTTCTCGAGCTCGAGAATCCGCTTGATGCCCGCGAGGTTGATGCCCTCCTCCTGGGAGAGCCGCTGCACCTCGCGGAGCTGGATGATGTCGCGTGTCGAGTAGAGGCGGCCGCGCCCCGCGGTGCGGCCGGGGCTGACGAGCCCCAGCCGGTCGTACTGGCGCAGGGTCTGGGGATGCAGCCCCGACAGCTGCGCGGCCACCGAGATCACATAGACGGGTGTGTCATCTGACAGGTCGAAATAGTTGGCGTCCATCGGCTACTCGCTTCTGGCTCGCTGAATGAGCTCAGCGCGTGGGTCCTCGCCGGCGTTCGCGGTGTTGAACTCGGTGAGGAGCTCGCGCGACTTGTCGTCGAGCGTCTTCGGCACCACCACTTCGACCGTCGCGAGCAGGTCGCCCTTGGTGCCGTCTTTGCGGGTGATGCCCCTGCCCCGCACGCGGAACGTGCGGCCGTTGGGCGTGCCCGCGGGGATGCGCAGCGTCACCGGCATGCCCTTGAGGATGGGCACCTTGATCTCGGCGCCCAGAGCGGCCTCCGTGAACGTCACCGGCACGGTGATCGTCAGGTTGTCGCCCGACCTGCCGAACACGGCATGCGGTTTGACGTGCGTCTGGATGTAGAGGTCGCCGGCGGGGCCGCCGTTCTCACCCGGGGCTCCCTTGCCCTTGAGCTTGACGCGCTGGCCGTCGGCCACCCCTGCGGGGATGCGTGCCTGGATGGTGCGGGTGCTCTTGGCCCGGCCGCTGCCCTCGCACACGGGGCAGGGGTCGTCCACGATCAGCCCGCGGCCCTTGCAGTCGCGGCAGGGCTCGGAGAAGGCGAAGTTGCCCAGGTTGCGACTGGCCGCCCCGGTGCCCTCACAGGTGGGACAGACCCTCGGTGTCGTGCCCGCCCGCGCGCCCGTGCCGGTGCACGCGCCGCAGGCGGCCGAACTCGTGAGCCTGAGTGACACCGTGGTGCCCTCGGCCGCTTCGGTGAACGTCAGCGTCACCTCGGACTCCACGTCCTGGCCGCGCCGCGGCCTGGACGTGGTCGAGGTGCGGGTGGAGCCGCCGCGGTTGAACAGTCCGCCGAACAGGTCGCCGAGCCGGTCACCGGCGCCTCCGCCCTGACCCGGCTGCGCCGTGCCGCCGAACAGGTCGCCGAAGTCGAACGGGAACCCGCCACCGCCGGGCCGCTGGCCGCCCACCCCGGACCCGAACAGCGTGCGCGCCTCGTCGTATTCCTTGCGGCGCTTGCTGTCGGACAGGACGTCGTAAGCCTCGGAGACCTCTTTGAACTTGGTCTCCTTGGTCGCGTCGCCCTTGTTGGTGTCGGGGTGGTATTCCCTGGCCAGCTTCCGGTAGGCCTTTTTGATCTCTTCGGCGGTGGCGGTCTTGGGCACACCAAGGACGGCGTAGTAGTCCTTCTCCAAGTAGTCCTTGGTGCTCATCTACGGCCCTTCGTCCTCGTGTCAGTTGTCGTCGTCATCGGACGCGGGAGGGGCGTCCTCGGGTTCGGCGACGGCCACCCGCGCCGGGCGCAGCACCCTGTCACCCATCCGGTAACCGAGCTGCAGCACGTCGATGGCGGTCGGCTCGGTCACGTCGTCGGAGTAGCTGTGCATCAGCGCCTCGTGGACCGTCGGGTCGAACGGGTCGCCCTTCTGCCCGAAGGGGCTGAGCCCCAGCTTGGTGACCGCCGCTTCCAGGGACTCCGCCACCTTCGCGAAGCCCCCGGTCAGCTCACCGTGCTCGCGGGCTCTGCCGATGTCGTCGAGCACGGGCAACAGCTCCGTCAACGCCCCGGCGACCGCCTGCTCACGGACCACCACGCGGTCGCGTTCGACGCGCCTGCGGTAGTTGGTGTATTCCGCCTGGAGCCGCTGCAGGTCGGCGGTCCGCTCGGCGAGCTGGGCCGCCAGCTCGCCGTTCTGCGCCTCCGGCGCCTCGGCGGGCGCCTCCTGCTCGGCGGCCGGGGCGTCGCGCACCTGGCCCGTATCGGGATCGATCTTGCGGTTGTCGCGGATCACTGGCTCCTCGTGCCCGTTTTCACGCGGCGGCATCACTTGTCCTTCTTCGGCTGGTCTTCGTCGACGATCTCGGCTTCGACCACGTCGTCATCGGCCTTCTGGCCCTCCTGACCGGACGTGGCGTCCTGCGGGCCGCCCTCGCCGCCGGCCTGCTGACCCTGGCTCTGGGCGTAGATCGCCGAACCCATCTTCTGGCTGACGGTGGCGAGCGTCTCCGCCGAGGTGCGGATGACGTCGGTGTCGGTGCCCTCCAGAGCCTTCTTCAGCTCAGCCAGGGCGTCGTTGACCTCGGTCTTGACGTCGGCGGGAACCTTGTCGTCGTTCTCGCGGAGGAACTTCTCCGTCTGGTAGGCGAGCCCGTCGGCGTTGTTGCGGACCTCGGCCTCCTCGCGGCGCTTCTTGTCCTCCTCGGCGTACGACTCGGCCTCGCGCATCATCCGCTCGATGTCGTCCTTCGGCAGCGCGGAACCGCCGGTGATCGTCATCGTCTGCTCCTTGCCCGTTCCCAGGTCCTTGGCGGAGACGTTGACGATGCCGTTGGCGTCGATGTCGAAGGTGACCTCGATCTGTGGGATGCCGCGCGGCGCCGGCGCGATGCCGGTCAGCTCGAACGTGGCCAGCTTCTTGTTGTAGGACGCGATCTCGCGCTCGCCCTGGTAGACCTGGATCTGCACCGACGGCTGGTTGTCCTCGGCCGTGGTGAAGACCTCGGAGCGCTTGGTCGGGATCGTCGTGTTGCGCTCGATGATCTTCGTGAAGATGCCGCCCTTGGTCTCGATGCCCAGCGACAGCGGGGTCACGTCGAGCAGCAGGACGTCCTTGACCTCGCCCTTGAGCACACCCGCCTGCAGGGCGGCGCCGATGGCGACGACCTCGTCGGGGTTGACGCCCTTGTTGGGCTCCTTGCCGCCGGTCAGGTCCTTGACCAACTCGGAGACGGCGGGCATGCGGGTCGAGCCGCCGACGAGCACCACGTGGGCGATGTCGGCAACCTTGATGCCGGCGTCCTTGATGACCTGGTTGAACGGGCCCTTGGCGCGCTCGAGCAGGTCGGCCGTCAGCCGCTGGAACTCGGCGCGCGTCAGCTTCTCGTCGAGGTGCAGCGGGCCCTCGGCCGAAGCCGTGATGTAGGGCAGGTTGATGTTGGTCTCGGACTGGCTGGACAGCTCGATCTTGGCCTTCTCCGCCGCCTCGCGCAGGCGCTGCAGGGCCATTTTGTCCTTGGCCAGGTCGACGCCGTGGGCGTTCTGGAAGCGCTTGACGAGCTCGTCGACGACGCGCTGGTCCCAGTCGTCGCCACCGAGGTGGTTGTCACCGGAGGTGGCCTTGACCTCGACGAATCCGTGGCCGTCCTCCTGGCCGACGTCGAGCAGCGACACGTCGAAGGTGCCGCCACCGAGGTCGAAGACCAGGATGGTCTGGTCCTGCTCCTTGTCGAGCCCGTAGGCGAGGGCCGCGGCGGTCGGCTCGTTGATGATGCGGAGCACGTTGAGGCCCGCGATGGTGCCGGCCTCCTTGGTGGCCTGCCGCTGGGCGTCGTTGAAGTAGGCCGGGACGGTGATCACGGCGTCGGTGATCTTCTCGCCCAGATAGGCCTCGGCGTCCTGCTTGAGCTTCTGCAGGACGAAGGCGCTGATCTGCTGCGGCGAGAACTTCTTCCCGTCGATCTCCTGGGACCAGGTGGTGCCCATCTCCCGCTTGACCGACCGGATCGTCCGGTCCACGTTGGTGACCGCCTGGCGCTTGGCGACCTCGCCGACCAGGACCTCGCCGTTCTTCGCGAAGGCGACCACGGACGGCGTGGTCCGCGAGCCCTGCGCATTCGCGATGACGGTGGGCTCACCGCCCTCGAGGATCGAGACGACGGAGTTGGTCGTCCCAAGGTCGATACCTACCGCACGTGCCATGAGTGAGTCCTCGTAGTCAAAGTTGAGTCGGTCAGACTCAAGCTAACGGATGTGTGTCGTCTTTGGCAAACGACTTGAGCCTACCCGACTCAACCCTCGTGAGCGCCGAGACATTCCCGCAATAAAGGTCCACATCACGCGCAACGGCGCAGTGGGGTCAAGGGTTCCGCGCACAGCGAACCCCCGGCGTCGTGGGTGCGCTGCCGGGGGTTCGCGGGCTGGAAGGCGGTCGTTACGGCTTGGCGCCGTCCACGACCTTGCGCTTGCCGAGGGGCTTCTTCAGCTTGACCGTGGTGGTCTTCTCGATCGCGATCATGATGCAGGAGACGTTTCTGGCCTTGGGCGACGTGCCCTCGTACAGGGTGACCGTGACGCGCTTGGCCGTCTCCTTGACCTTGACGCGGTCCAGCACCGTGCAGGGCTCCACCCCCGACTGCCACGTCAGCTGAAGCTTCTTGCCCTTGGAGGTGGGCTTGGCCTTCGTCCAGCGGGCCTTGTGCACGTTGATGGCGTCGCCTGTCGGCTTGACCTGCTTGGGGGCCTTCGAGGGCGCCTGGCTGGGCGTGGTGCCGACCGGGTTGGACACGACGGGCGGCTTGTCCTGGCTGGGGGCGGAGGCACGCTCGGCAGGCTGGGCCGTGCCGCAACTCGTCGCCAGCATCAGACATCCGGCCAGAAGGGTCGCTGTCATTGTCCGCATACCCCTACGACGGATCCCGCCGGTCGCCGGTTCACCATAGTGTGGTCATGTGCTCCGTCAGGCATTGCTCGCTGTCTCCAAGAGCCGGCGCGCCGAGCGCGTCATCACCACGTCGCCGCTGACCGCGGACGTGGTCAGGCGCTATGTCGCCGACGACATCGGCGCCGCCGTCGACCGGCTGTCCCGCAAGGGCCTGCGCGTCTCCGCCGACCACCTCGGCGAGGAGGTGACCGGCCGCTCGCAGGTCGAGAACACCGTGACCGCCTACCTGTCGCTGCTCCGCATGCTGCCTCCGGGCGCCGACGTGTCGGTCAAACTGACGGCGCTCGGGCTGCGCCTGTCGGAGGAGCTCGCGTTCGACAACGCCGCGGCCATCTGCAGGGCCGCCGCGGCCAGGGACGTCACGGTGACGCTCGACGCGGAGGAGCACGACACGATCGCCAGGCTGCACGCCGTGCACGCCGCGCTGCGCAAGGACCACCCCGACGTGGGCGTGGTGGTGCAGGCCTACCTGCCCGACTCGCTCGACCGCTGCGAGCAGCTCGGCGACGCCAGGGTGCGGCTGTGCAAGGGCGCCTACACCGCTCCAGGCGCCTACACCTCGACCGCCGACATCGACCGCTCGTTCGTACGCTGCCTGAAGGTGTTGATGGCCGGCGCCGGCCATCCGATGGTCGCCACCCACGACCCCAGGATCGTACGCATCGCCTCGACGCTCGCCGTGCTCGACGGGCGCGACCCGACCGGCTTCGAATATCAGATGCTGTACGGCGTGCGCCCCGACGAGCAGACCCGTTTGGCGGCACTCGGCTTCACGGTGCGCGTCTACGTCCCCTACGGCGCCGACTGGTATCCCTACCTCATGCGCCGCCTGGCGGAGCGCCCCCGCAACCTGGCCTTCTTCCTGCGCTCCCTGCTGTCACGGGGCTAGCCCGCCGGTAAGCTGCATCAGCATCTATTCCTCGAGGGGCGGAAATGATCGCGATTCTGGGCACGGGCAAGATGGGCGAGGCGCTGCTGTCCGGGCTGCTGCGCGCCGGCTTCGAGCCCGGCGAGATCATGGCGACCACCCGCAGGCCCGAGCGGGCGCAGGCGCTGCGCGAGTCCTACGGCGTGCGCACCGTCCCCAACGTCGAGGCGGCCAAGGCGGCCGACACGCTGATCCTGGCCGTCAAACCCCAGGACATGGCCACGCTGCTGGCCGAGATCGCCCCCTGCGTGCCCGCCGACCGTCTGGTGATCACCGCCGCGGCCGGCATCACGACGTCGTTCGTGGAGCAGCGGCTCGGCGTCGAGGTGCCGGTGGTCCGGGTGATGTCCAACACGCCCATCAGGTTCGACGAGGCGATGAGCGTCATCTCGGCGGGCGCGCACGCGGGCGAGGAGCACCTCAGGCTCACCGAGGCGCTGCTCAGCCCCGTCGGCAAGGTGCTGCGCATCCCCGAGTCGCAGCAAGACGCCGCCACCGCGCTGTCCGGCAGCGGCCCCGCCTACTTCTTCTACCTCGTCGAGGCCATGGTCGACGCGGGCATCCTGCTCGGCATGCCGCGGGCGGCCGCGCTCGACATGGTCACCCAGTCGATCGTCGGCGCCGCCGTGATGTTGCGCGACTCGGGCGAGCACCCGGTGATCCTGCGCGAGGCCGTCACCTCTCCCGGCGGCACCACGATCGCGGCCATCGCCGAGCTGGAGCGCCACAGCGTGCGGGCCGCGTTCCTGGCCGCCATCGAGGCGGCCCGCGACCGCGGCCGCGAGCTCGCCTCCGGCTGACCGCTCACGCGTCGCGCCGCCGCAGCAACACGCCGCCGACGACCAGGGCCACGGCGATCCAGGCCATGTAGACGCCGAAGCCGCTCCACGGGCCGAGGTGATCGTTGCCGTGACCCGTCACGACGAGCATGCCCGCGTTCGTGGTGAAGTGCGCGGCCACGATGTCGCCCCACTGCCCGGGAAGCTGGTTCGTCATCGGGGGGACCACCAGGATCAGCGCGATGGCCGACACCACGGCGCCGGGCGTGTGCCGGATCAGCGTGCCGAGCCCGAGCCCGAACAGGCCGCACGCGGTCAGGTAGAGCGCCGAGCCCAGAGCGACCTGGACGGCGGCGCCCGCGTCGACCGACGGCGGCTGGGCGAGGGCCAGGCCGACGGCGAGCGCGCCGGCCGTCGCGACCGTGCAGACCACCATCGAGGTCACGGTGAACACCACGATCTTGCCGGTCAGCAGGCTGATGCGTGTCGGCACGGCCATGAGCGACGTGCGGATGGCCCCCGTACGGTACTCGCTGGAGATCACCAGGACACCGAGCGTGGCCATGGGCAGCGCCGCGATCATCACGCCGCCCATGCTCATCGCGATCGCCCGCGCCCCCTCGACCGGATCGTCGGCCGTGCCGTTGAGCAGGGCGGACATGCCCAGCAGCGCCAGCACCGCGATGGCCAGCGTCCACATCGTGGAGCGAACAGAGCGGATCTTGGTCCATTCGGACCGGAAAATGTCGATCATGAGGTGTACTCCAGGCTGTCCTTGGTCAGCTCCATGTACGCCGCCTCCAGCGACGGCTGCACGAACGTCAGCTCCTCCAGCGGGATCCCGGCCCGCGCGGTGAGCGTGCCGATCTCGACCGGGCTCATCGCGGTGACCCGGAGGTGGTCGTGGTGGAGTTCGCCCACCTTGATCAGCTCGGCGACCTCGGCCAGCCGCGGCGAGCGCACCCGTACGTACCCCTGCGAGCTGCGCCCGATGAACTCCCGCACGCTCGTGTCGGCGATCAGCGTGCCCTTGCCGATCACGATCAGGTGGTCGGCGGTCTGCGCCATTTCGCTCATCAGGTGGCTGGAGACGAACACCGTGCGGCCCTCGGCCGCCAGCCGCCGCATGAAGGTGCGGATCCACAGGATGCCGTCGGGGTCGAGTCCGTTGACCGGCTCGTCGAACAGCAGGATCTCCGGGTCGCCGAGCAGCGCGGCGGCGATGCCCAGGCGCTGCGACATGCCCAGGGAGAACCCGCCGATCCGGCGCCCCGCCACCTCGCGCAGGCCCACGGTCTCCAGCACCTCGTTCACGCGGCCGTTCGGGATGCCGTTGCTCTGGGCGATGGCCAGCAGGTGGTTGCGGGCGCTGCGCCCGCCGTGCACGGCCTTGGCGTCCAGCAGCGCGCCCACCTTGCGCAGCGGGTGTGTCAGCTCGGCGTACGGCAGCCCGTCCACGAGCGCCGAGCCGCCGGACGGCCGGTCGAGCCCCAGGATCATCCGCATGGTCGTGGACTTGCCGGCGCCGTTGGGGCCGAGGAAACCGGTCACCCTGCCGGGCTCGACGTCGAACGACAGGTCCGACACGGCGACCGTGTCGCCGTAGCGTTTGCTCAGGTTGGTTGCCCGTATCGCGGTCATGATCCCAGCGTGCCGTCGCCCGCGATCGTGCACCTCCTGCGCGGGAACCGATTCCCGCGCGGGCGTCTGGGAGCCTGGTCCTACTCTCCCGGGTGGACGAGCCCCGCCTCGTAGGCGACGATCACGGCCTGCGCCCGGTCCCTGACGCCGAGCTTGGCGAACAGGTTCGTCACATGGTTCTTGACGGTCGAGGGGGAGACCGACAGGGCCGTGGCGATCTCGGCGTTGGAGCGGCCGCGCGCGATCAGCACGAGGATCTCCCGTTCGCGTTCCGTCAGGCCGGCGACCTCGGCCGGCTCCCGCCGCGGCGGGCGGTCGTCGTCCCGGCCGTCGGCGGCGCGTACGAACGTGCCGATCAGCCTGGTGAGCAGGCGCGGCGCGACGGCGGACTCGCCGCGGTGCACCACGCGCACGCCGTCGATCAGCTCCTCGGGGGAGACGTCCTTGGGCAGGAACCCGCCGGCCCCCGCCCTGAGCGCCGCGAGCACGTTCTCGTCCAGGTCGAACGTGCTCAGCGCGAGCACCCGGACCTCCGGCAGCTCCAGGGTGATCAGCTCGGTCGCGCCGACCCCGTCGAGGCCCGGCATGTGCAGGTCCATCAGCACCACGTCGGGGCGCAGCCGCCGGCACAGGTCCACTGCCCGCTCACCGTCGCCGGCCTCGCCCACGACGCTCATGTCGGACTGGGCGTCGAGCATCAGCTTGAAGCCCATGCGTACCAGCTCGTGGTCGTCGGCCAGCAGCACTTTGATCACGGTGTCTCCAGGGGGATGCGGGCGTGCACGCGGAAGCCTCCTTGCGGCGCGCGGGGTCCCGTGGAGAGCCGGCCGCCGCACAACGCCACCCGTTCGGCCATGCCCCCGAGCCCGAACCCCGGCGTCTCGGACCCCTTGGCGCTGCCGTCGTCGAGCACCTCGACCTCCACGGCCTCCGGCTCGTACGTGAGCAGCACACTCGCCCGCGCGCCCGGTGCGTGCTTGCGCGTGTTGGTCAGCGCCTCCTGCACGATCCGGTAGACCGCGTGGTCCACGACGGCAGGGAGCGCTACGGGCTCGCCGGTCACGGTCAGGTGCGCGGGCAGCCCCGCCGACCTGGCCTCCTTGATCAGCGTGGGCAGCCGGTCGGCGCCCACCCCCGTGGCGGCGTCCGGTCCTTCGTGACCGTCGGCCCTGAGCACGTCGAGCAGGTGGCGCATCTCGGACATCGCCTGGCGGGCGGTCTGCTCGGCGCTCTCCAGGGCGTTCCTGGTGACCTCCTGCTCGGCCGGGAGCGTGGCCCTGGCGCCGCCGACCAGGGCGTTGATCACCGTGATGTGGTGGGCGACCACGTCGTGCAGCTCTCTGGCGATGCGCCGCCGCTCGGCGCTGACCGCGGCGTCGGCGGCTTCGCGCCGCCCGCGTTCCTGCAGCTCGCTCCTGAGCCGGACGATCTGCCCCATCCCGACGGGCACGCCGACGTTGAACAGGGCCACCACCCAGCCGCCGGTGACCTGGTCCAGCTCCAGCACCGTCGCGAAGGCGGCGAACGCCCCCGTGGCGGCGATCGCGGTCGTGCGGCCGGTGGTGTAGCGGCCCAGGCTGTAGTAGGCGATGAGAGCGGGGGCGTTGCTGGACGGGCTGACGTCCGCCGCCACGCCGGCCACGTCGATCGCGGCGACCAGCGCGGTGACCAGAACCGGCCGGTTGCGCCGCATGAGCAGGACCATGACGGCGGCCAGGTAGGGCAGTGCGCTCAGGACCTGCGTGGTGATCCCCATGAGGAGCATGACGGGGATCAGGAAAAGCCCTGGGGAGGCCAGCACGATCACCAGCGTCCGGTCGAAGACCTTGGGACGCCGGAAGAAGCGGATGAGCCGGAGTAAGGATCGCGCTGGGCGCACGATAAGACACTAAGTCACGATTCGGAGAGGTCGCGGGGAGATGTCCACCGGATGAACCCGGGCTACGACGCGGTGTCTGCGCTGCGGTAACGTCGGCGGCAGAGGGCGATCGCGGAGGGGTGGCATGAGCCGGTCGACACGAGTGATCTGGGACGACGCGCTCACCTCCTACGACTTCGGGCCCGGCCACCCGCTCGCCCCCGTGCGGGTGGAGCTGACCATGGCGCTCGCCCGCGAGCTGGGCGTGCTCGACAAGGTGGAGCCGGCCGGATGCGTGCCCGCCACCGACGACGAGCTGGCCATGGTCCACGAGCGCCGCTACATCGAGGCGGTCAGGCGCGTGTCCGCCGACGGCCGGCCCGACTTCGACGCCGGGCTCGGCACGACCGACAACCCCGCGTTCAAGGGCGTGCACGAGGCCTCCGCACTGATCGCCGGCGCCTCGCTGGCCGCCGCGCGCTCGGTCTGGGAGGGCTCGGCCGAGCACGCCGTCAACATCGCGGGCGGGCTGCATCACGCGATGCCCGCCATGGCCAGCGGGTTCTGCGTCTACAACGACCCGGCGCTGGCCATCGCGTGGCTGCTGCGCCAGGGCGCGAGCCGCATCGCGTACGTCGACGTGGACGTGCACCACGGCGACGGCGTGCAGGCGGCGTTCTACGACGACCCCAGGGTCCTGACGATCAGCCTGCACGAGAGCCCGCGCACGCTCTTCCCCGGCACCGGGTCCGCCGGCGAGACCGGCGCCGAGGGCACGGCCGTCAACGTGGCGCTGCCCGCCGGCTGCGGCGACCAGGGCTGGCTGCGGGCCTTCGACGCGGTGGTGCCGCCGCTGCTGCACGAGTTCGGGCCGCAGATCCTGGTGACGCAGCACGGCTGCGACAGCCACGCGCTCGACCCGCTGGCCAACCTGATGCTGAGTGTCGACGGCCAGCGCACCGCCTACGCCGCCCTGCACCGCCTGGCCCACGAGACGGCGGGCGGCCGGTGGATCGTGACGGGCGGCGGCGGTTACGAGCTGGTGCAGGTGGTGCCGCGGGCGTGGACGCATCTCATCGCGGAGGTGGCCGGCCATCCGATCGATCCGGCCACGCCGACGGGCGAGGAATGGCGCCGGTTCGTACGCGAGCGCACCGGTGAGACGGCCCCGCTGACCATGACAGACGGTCGTCATCCGGAATTCAACGACCTTTCCGGTGGTTATGACCCATCTGACCCCATTGACCGCGCGATCATGGCGACCAGGAACGCGGTCTTCCCCCTGCACGGGCTCGATCCCCTGCCCTGACGAGGAAGAAAGCAGTGCTGAGCCGCGACGAACTCCGAGAGCACCTTGTCCGCAGCCGCATCGCCGGCGATGTCGCGACCTCCCGCGAGAACAACCTCGACCACTACAGTTCCCTGGCCAACGGCGACCCTTACTACATGCTGGGGCTGACGTTCGACCAGCCGTGGTCCTACCGCGACATCCTGGCGCTGATGGCGAAGTCCGCCGGAGTGGTCTCCGACCCGTCGCACCGCTGGGGCCAGGACACCATCGACCCCGACCTGACGATCGACGCGCTCGACGCCATGGCCGAGCGCGTCGCCGCCGTGTTGTCGCGGCCCGACCCCGCCGTGTTGCTCGCCACCGGGCATCCGACCGGCCTGCTCGCCGTGCACCTGCCGCTGGCCAGGCTCTGCGTGGAGCGCGGCGCGCGGCTGCTGACCCCGGGTGAGGGCTGGACGTACACCGGGTCGGGGTTCGCCCGGCCGCGGCAGGTCCGCTACCTGCAGGGCGTCGCCATGCTCGACGACAAGGGCGGGTTCGTGCACACCCACGACGCCGACCCGATGCGCCACATGCTGGCCAAGCTGGACGGTGAGCTGCCCGACCTGGTTATCGCCGACCACGGCTGGGCAGGAGCGGCGGGAGAGGCAGGTGCGCCCACAGTGGGATTCGCCGACAGCAATGATCCGGGATTGTTCGTCGGTGAGGCTGAGGGGAAGATCGACGTCGTGGTGCCGCTTGACGACAATGTGCTACCGCGTTACTACGCTCCGTTGACCGAGCGGCTCGTCACTCTGATCACACGAGCCCTTCGCGTCTAATTCGGTCATCCCCATACCGTCTTTTCGCGCCTGCATTCCAAGAGGCTCGCCGTCCCTTTGCCAACTTTTGGCAGAGCTCCGGCGACTCTTATGTGTGGCAACTTGGACAGTTCCAACGTCCGGGTGAGGTGCTCGGCCCGGCGGCTGGCCAGCGACTTTGCTGGTTCGGCTGACAGGTGGCTCCGTCGACTGAGAAAATAGGGGGTTTGCGCACTCGGAGTCCCGACTTACGCTGACGGCAGTACACGTGCGTGAGCAATGGCACCAGTGGGGATAACCCGAAGACACGTGCGGAAGAGGCGTCCGATGGGTGCAGGCGAAAGACCTCTCAGTGAGGTGAAGTTCCTGACCGTTGCTGAAGTGGCGACGGTCATGAGGGTGTCCAAGATGACGGTGTACCGGCTTGTCCACTCTGGCGAGCTGCCGGCCATCAGAGTCGGCCGCTCGTTCAGGGTGCCTGAGCAGGCGGTACACGACTATCTGCGGGAGGCCTACATCGAGGCAGGTTAGCGTAGCGACGTGGACGACCACGCGGACGACCACGTCGTGAGTGCTGTCGCGGGAGAGGCCCGGTCGCCTGAGACGCGACCGGGTGCTCACCCCCCAATGGGCGATCTACCGCCGATCGCCGGTAGTCTGTGAGCCGGTGTGCGCTCGCACTCCGTTCAGACTTAGTCACGACCTGGGGGTCCCGTGGGCTCTGTGATCAAGAAGCGCCGTAAGCGGATGGCGAAGAAGAAGCACCGCAAGCTGCTCAAGAAGACGCGCATCCAGCGGCGCAACAAGAAGTAATCCCGACGCAGCTGCGAGGCGCTGATGACCCACACCGTGCTCGTCACCGGGGTCTCGCGCCACATAGGCGCCCGGGTGGCCAGCGTTCTGTCTGCCGACCCGGACATCAGCCGCGTCATCGGAGTGGACACCGTGCCGCCCCCCTCGCTCACGCGAGACGGCGGCATCTCGCTCGGACGTACGGAGTTCGTCCGGGTGGATCTGCGCAGCCCCGACATCGCCCAGGTGATCGCGGCCGCGGACATCGGCACCGTTGTGCACATGAGCCTCGTCAGCGCTCCGTCGAAGAGCGGCGGCAGGGCCGCCATGAAAGAGCACAACGTCATCGGCACCATGCAACTGCTCGGTGCCTGCCAGCGGTCGGCGACCGTGCGGCGCGTGGTGGTCCGCTCCACCACCGCCGTCTACGGCTCGTCGCCGCGCGATCCCGCGGTGTTCACCGAGGACCTGGAGCCGCACGACGGCCCCAGTCACGGCTATGCCAAAGACGCGGTCGAGGTCGAGGGCTACGTGCGGGGTTTCGCGCGGCGCCGTCCTGACGTGACGGTGTCGTTGCTGCGCTTCGCCAACTTCATGGGTCCCGGCGTCGACTCGCCGTTGACGCGCTATTTCACCCAGCCGGTGTTGCCGACCGTGCTCGGCTTCGACCCCCGGCTGCAGTTCGTCCACGAGGACGACGCGGTCGAGGTGCTGAGGCGGATGGCGACCGAGGATCACCCCGGCACGTACAACGTGGCCGGGGTGGGCGTGTTGCTGCTGTCGCAGTGCGCCAGAAGGGCGGGGCGGCCCTCGTTGCCGCTTCCCGCGCCCGCCTTCAAGACGCTGGGCAGCGCCGCGCGCGGGATCGGGCTGGTCGAATACTCGCCCGAGCAGCTCAGGCTCATGAGCCACGGCCGGGCGGTCGACACCTCCCGGCTGGCGAACGAGCTGGGGTGGCGGCCCAAGTTCACGACCGCGGCGGCCTTCGACGACTTCCTGCGCTCGCGCCGGCTGCACCCGGTCGGAGGTGTGCGGCATTGAGCGTTCCCGACGAGGACGCCCGCGTCATCCCCATCAGCGCGGCGCCGTCCTACACCGACGAGCCCGAGCCCCTGGCCAAGCTGCTGGCGTTCCTGCGCAGGCGCATCACGGGCGACTACGAGGTAGACGAGTTCGGCTACGACGCCGAGCTGACGGACAAGGTCGTCCTTGAGCTGATCAGGCCCCTCTATCACCACTGGTTCAGGGTCGAGACGGCAGATCTGAAGAACATCCCCGAGGAGGGCGGCGCGCTCGTCGTCGCCAACCATTCCGGCACGCTGCCGGTCGACGCGCTGATGTTGCAGGTCGCCCTGCACGACGAGGCGGGCAGGGCGCTGCGGCTGCTCGGCGCCGACCTGGTCTACCAGCTGCCGCTGCTCAGCCATCTGTCCCGCAAGACCGGCCACACGCTGGCCTGCCGCGAGGACGCCGACCGGCTGCTGCGCAAGGGCGAGCTCGTCGGCGTGTTCCCCGAGGGGTTCAAAGGCGTCGGCAAGCCGTTCTCCGAACGTTACAAACTGCAGCGCTTCGGGCGCGGTGGCTTCGTGGCCTCGGCCATCCGCGCCGGGGTGCCCATCGTGCCCACCGCGATCGTCGGGGCCGAGGAGATCTATCCCAAGCTCGGCGACCTGAAGTTCCTGGCCCGGCTGCTCGGCCTCCCCTATCTGCCGATCACGCCGTTCTTCCCGATGCTCGGGCCGCTCGGCCTGGTGCCGCTGCCGTCGAAGTGGATGATCGAGTTCGGTGAGCCGATCCGCACCGACGACTACGACCCGTCGGCCGCCGACGACCCCATGCTGGTGTTCAACCTCACCGACCACGTACGCGAGGTCATCCAGCAGCTGCTCAACGAGCTGCGGCTGCGGCGCGGGCCGGCTTTTCCGGTCCTCTTCTAGTCCCCCGGCGTTGCGCCTCCCGCCGTCGCGCGGCGGGGCGGGGTGGAACCCTGCGAGCGGGTTGTGGCAAGACACCCGTGACCGATCTCCCACAGAAGGCGGAGATGATCACGCGACCCTCCGTCAGGGGAGCGGATTCGGAGCTTGTGAGCGCCTCGTGGGCCGACCCCGAAGCCTTCGCCGAGCTGTTCGGCATCCTCACCCAGCTCATCTCCCGGCACCACCGCACGGAGGCGGCCCGCTACCGGGCGCTCCGGCGCGCCCCCGTCGACCCCGAGGTCGGAGGCGGACAAGGTGTTCAGGTCGCTGCGGTAGCCCCGCGACGGGCGGGCGCGTCAGCTCGCGGCGGGGTGTCGTGGTGGGGACCTCAGCCCTGCGCGCGGTAGTGCTTGCGCAGGGCGATGCCCGCGGCGACGCCGCCCGCCACGGCCCCCACGCCGGCGGCGATGGGCAGCGCCGTCAGCGTGGCCTTGCGGCCGGTCCTGAAGTCCCTGATGGGCCAGTCGTGTTTCTTGGCGTATTCACGCAGCTCGCTGTCGGGGTTGATCGCCACGGCGTGCCCGACCAGCGACAACATCGGCAGGTCGTTGGCCGAGTCGCTGTAGGCCGTGCACTCGGTCAGATCGAGCCCTTCCCTGCGGGCCAGCGCCCTGACCGCCTCGGCCTTGGCCGGGCCGTGGAGCAGGTCGCCGACCAGCCGGCCGGTGTAGACGCCGTTGCTGGACTCGGCGACCGTGCCGAGCGCGCCCGTCAGCCCGAGCCGCTGGGCGATGACCCTGGCCAGCTCGACGGGGGTGGCGGTGACCAGCCAGACCCGCTGGCCCGCGTCGAGGTGGCTCTGCGCGAGCGCCCGCGTGCCGCCCCAGATGCGGTCGGCCATGACCTCGTCGTAGATCTCCTCGCCGAGGCGTACGACGTCGTCGACCTTGGCGCCGGCGACGAACGCGAGCGCGGTCTCCCTGGCCACCGCGATGTGCTCGGGGTTCTCGTTGCCGCGCAGCCGGAACACCGCCTGCCCGACCGCGAACTTGAACAGGTCGGACGTGGTGAACAGGCCCCGGGTGGCCAGGCCGCGCGCGAAATGGTAGATCGAGGCGCCGCGCATCATCGTGTTGTCGACGTCGAAGAAGGCAGCCGACTGGAGGTCGGGCTCGACCGGCGCGACGGTGACCGCCGCCTGTGCCGCGGCCTCGCCCGCGGCCTGGGGCTCCGTTTCGTGTCGTCGTCGCAATAGCCGCCACATGCGCTTCAGCTTATCGACCTACCCGGGGGCGACCAGACCTTCGATGTAGTCGAGGTAGCCCTCGGCCTGGGCCAGCTGGTCGCGCCTGAGCTGCCGCAACATGGGACCGACGACCTCCTTCTGGTGGCGGGCGAATTTTTTGATCTTCGGGGAGCGCGGCTCGGCCCGCCGCAGCCTGGTGATGCCGGCGCGCGTGGACTCCTCCATGTCCTTCAGCGTCTTGCCGACCAGCGGGCCGCCGTTGGAGGAGCCGAGCAGGCTGGCGACCTCTTCCGCGCGGGTCTTGGCCGAGCGGAGCTCGCGTTCGGCGCGTGCGGCGTCGTTGGTGCTGAGCCCAACGAGAGCGCTCTCAGCGGCACGCTTCAGCGGGTAGAGGGAGTCACCGGGCACCGCCTGGTAGGTGGCGAAGGACGCGGCCATCATGGCCGCCGACAGCCCGAACGCGGTCAGCCGGGACAGCAGCGGCCGCCGGCGCGGGGGACGGCGGTGCGCGGGCCTGAGGCGTACCGGCTCGTCGGGCAGGAGTTCGGCGGAGACGCGCCCGCTGACCAGGTCGGCGCGCAGCCGCTCGCGGAAGACAGGATCGGGGGCGCCGCCGAGCGGCAGCCTGTGCAGCTCCGTGAGATGTTCGAGCACGCGCTCCCGCCGCTCGCGTGCCCTGCTCATGTCGGCTCCCTTACGGATCCTGCTGTGACATCTGCCTAACGAGGTGCCGATGGTGGAGGTTACGCCAGGTCGTGTTTGAGTGATCTGGCCAGCGCCCGGACGGCCCTGAACTGCAGCGCTTTGATGGCCCCGCTCTTCTTCCCCATGATCAGAGCGGTCTCCGCGAGCGACAGCCCGTGCAGGAAGCGCAGGACCACGCACTCTTGCTGTTCGGGGTTGAGCTCGCGTACGGCGCGCAGCACCCGGTCGTTGATGATGGCCGTGACCACGGCGTTCTCCGGGATGTGCGAGCCGTCGAGCGGGACGTCGATCACCTCGCCCGTCGGCACCTCCAGCCGGTAGCGGCCGGACTTGAAGTGGTCGGTCACCAGGTTCCGCGCGATGGTCACGAGCCAGGCGCCGAAGTCGCGGCCCTGCCAGGTGAAGTCGGCGATCCTGCGCAGCGCGCGCAGGAAGGTCTCGCTGGTCAGGTCCTCGGCGAGGGGGTGTGAGCCCACCCGGAAATAGATGTAGCGGTAGACGAGATCCACGTAGCGGTCGTAGAGCGTGCCAAAGGACTCCGTGCACCCGTTCTTGGCATGAAGCACCAGCGTACGTATGTCTTCGGGCACTTCTTCGCGCACGGCGAGCTCGCCCGTCGAGGCAGGCGCGGCGCCCACTGGCGCAAGCAGCCCGGTGAACGGCGACGAGTCAGGCATCCGGTATCCCTAGGGGTAAGGGGTGCGGCTGCTCGAACACTCTAGAAATCAACCGGAAATTCCACAATCCACAGCATGCTGGCATGACTAGGCGTAATCGGAAGATACCGTGTTAGCGCGAACCCCCGCCGCCTGTGGCGCGCACCTCGCCGCCCTCGGCCCACGAAGGTGGCCCGAGCAGGCACGTTTCGTCTACGGCTACCGGCTGGGAGGCATAGTCCGGCAGCATTGGAGTCACCATGGAGATCCTCGTTGCTGTCATAGCCCTTGCCGGTGCGCTTCTGGCCGCGATCGCGGCGGGCGCCCTGATCCAACGCCTGCGCGAAGAGCCGGACGGCTGGCTGATCGCCTGGACCGTCGCGGTGGCGGCGCTCGCGTTGTCCCTGGGCATGATCGCCATCGGCTCCTTCTTCGGGTTCGGCAGCGTCACGTTCCGGATCTACCAGGTGACCGGATCGTTGCTGGCCCCGCTCTGGCTGTCGGTCGGCCTGGTGCAGCTGCTGGTCGAGAAGGTGCCGCCGAGGTTCCTCGCGTGGTTGTTCGGCATCGCGCTCACCGTCGTCTCCGTCGCGATCATGATGTTCGACCCGCTCCGGGTCGAGCAGATGGGCAAGGCGCTGCCGGCGGCCGCGGACGTCTGGGCGATCATCCCCGGCTACCTGCTGACCGGCGTGCACATCATCGACGCGCTGGTCATGGTGGCGATGCTCGTGGTGGCCGGACTCAAGTGGCGCGAGGGCGACGAGTACGACACCGACAACCTGCACGCTTCGGCGGTCATCGTCCCGTCGGCGCTGGCCCTCGTGGGCGCGATGCGGTTCCCGGTGCCCCCGGTGTTCACCACGGCGCTGCTCGCCGTCGCCGCGGCCGCCGTCTGGTACACCGTGCTGCGGCCTCTGGCGCCGTACGAAGACGATGAGGACGATTTCGGCCCGGAGCACGACGAGCGCCCGCCGCGCGCTGACGATCGCTCTCAGCGCCGTGAGGAGCGGGCGCAGCACCGCGAGCAGCGGGCCGCGCCGCCGGTCGCGCCCGGTGAGCGGCCGATGTTCCGCGACGAGCAGCCCGCCCCCCGGGGCAGGCCGGAGGGCGTGCCCGCGGCCGAGCCGCCGCGCAGGGCGTCGGGGCTGGGCGACCTGGTGGCCGAATATCGTGCCGGCGACCAGGAGGTCGACTACGCCGCCCGGATGGCGCCGCCGCCCGATGACGGCCCCTCGACCGGCTACATCATGAACGGCGGCGCATCACCCGCGGGCGCGCCGCCCCAGCGGCCCGACTTCGCCATGCCGGGCACGGGCTCGGTCTTCCCCGGCGCCGACGTGTTCACCCCGGCGCAGCAGCAACAGGGCGGCGGCAGGCCCTCGCCCAACATCTACGGCCTGCTCACCGTCTTCACGATCATGGACGGCGCGGGTGACGCGTTCGACCGGCTGGCCGAGGCCACCGTCGAGGCCGTACGCCGCGGCGAGCCCGACACGCTCGTCTACGCCTGCCACGCGGTCAAGTCGGCGCCGCTGCAGCGCATCGTCTACGAGCTCTACAGGGACGAGGTCGCCTACCGCGACCACCAGCGCCAGCCGCACGTCGAGAGGTTCATCAACGAGCGTCAGACGATGGTGCTGGCCACCAACGTCATCGAGCTCAACGTCAACGCCGCCAAGGTGGTGCCGCTGCCGACGGTGATGTTCTAGGCGCTCAGGGCGGCGCGCAGCCGGGCCTCGTCGACCCGCCAGAAATCGTGCTGCACGCCGTCGATCAGGGTGACCGGGATCATCTCCCAGTATTTCTCCCTGAGCTCCTCGGAGGAGTCGATGCTGACCTCCTCCCACGGCACGCCGAGCTCGCCGGCCACTCTGGCGATGACCTCGCGCGCGTCGTCACACAGGTGACAGCCGGGCTTGCCGAGCAACGTGATGCGATGCATGAGGCCAACGCTATGCGAGACGTCCGCCACTTCGTGCCCGCGACTTTGTGCATCGGTTCACAAAGGGATTAACCTGAAAGACGGTTCGATTCCGTTCACCGCGGTCCCCAAGCCGCCTGTTCCCTGGAGCTCCGGCCCGTGAAGAGCCCGTCCCAACCCCGTGACCGCGGCATACCCGAGGCGACGGTCGCCAGGCTTCCGTTGTACCTGCGGGCGCTGCACGGGATGGCCGAGCGGGGCATCGCGACCGTCAGCTCCGAGGATCTGGCCGGTGCCGCCGGGGTCAACTCCGCCAAGCTCCGCAAGGATTTGTCACATCTCGGTTCGTACGGCACACGTGGCGTAGGCTATGAAGTCGAATACCTCGTCTACCAGATCTCGCGCGAGCTCGGCCTGACGCAAGACTGGGCGGTCGCCATCGTGGGGGTCGGCAACCTCGGGCGTGCGCTGGCCAACTACGGCGGCTTCGTCTCCAGGGGTTTCCGGGTCGCGGCGCTCCTCGACGCCGACCCCGAAGTCGTGGGCGACACCATCGCGGGATTGAATGTGGAGCACATCGACGAACTGGAAGCCGTGATCGCCCGGCGTGGAGTTTCCATCGTGGTTCTGGCGACGCCGGCGGCGGCGGCGCAGAAGGTGTGTGATCGCGTGATTGCCGTGGGAGTGACCAGCATCCTGAACTTCGCCCCAGTTGTGCTTTCGGTCCCAGATGGCGTCGATGTCCGTAAGGTCGACCTATCAATCGAACTGCAGATTCTCGCGTTCCACGAGCAACGCAAGGCTGGGGGGCCACTCATGGCGGTGGACGGTCAATGAGTGTTCTGGCAATCGGACTCAGCCACCGGACCGCGCCGGTGGCCCTGCTCGAGCGTGTCTCGGTGACGGGTGACGCGCTCGCCAAGCTCCTGCACGACGTGCAGGACGACCCCTGCGTGGCGGAGGCCATGGTCGTCTCGACCTGCAACCGGGTCGAGGTCTACGTCACGGTCGACCGCTTCCACGCCGCCGTCACCGCCGTCAGCCAATTGCTGGGCGTGCACTCGGGCGTCCCCGTCGAGGAGCTCACGCCCCACCTCTACGTGCACTACGAGGAGCGGGCCGTCGAGCACCTGTTCTCCATGGTGTGCGGCCTCGACTCCATGGCCGTCGGCGAGGGCCAGATCCTCGGCCAGGTCCGCCGCTCGCTCCAGCTCGCCCAGCGCCGCGGCACCGTCGGCGCCACCCTCAACGAGCTGGTCCAGCAGGCGCTGCGGGTCGGCAAGCGGGCCCACCACGAGACCGGCATCGACCAGGCGGGCTCCTCCCTCGTCACCGCGGGCCTCGCGCTCGCCGGCGACGTCGCCGGGCGGCGGGCGCTGGTGGTCGGCGCGGGCTCCATGAGCTCGCTGGCCGCCACCACGCTGGCGAAGGCCGGGGTCACCGACATCGTCGTGGCCAACCGCACGTACGAACGCGGCGCCCGGCTGGCCGAGACCGTCGGCGGCCGGGCGGTCGAGTTCTCCGCCGTGGCCGGCGAACTGGCCGGCGCCGACCTCGTCATCACCTGCACCGGCGCCGGCCGGCACGTCATCACGCCCGGCATGCTGACCCGGCCGGTCTTCCTGCTCGACCTGGCGCTGCCGCACGACATCGACCCCGCCGTACGCTCCGTGCCCGGCGTCACGCTGGTCGACCTGGAGACGATCCAGGACTCCGGCATCGGCGCGCGCGAGGGCGACGCCGTCGAGGCCGTACGCGCCCTCGTCGCCGAGGAACTGCGCGCCTACCTCGACGCCGAGCGGGCCTCCAGGGTCACGCCGACCGTGGTGGCGCTGCGCAGCAAGGCGGCCGGCGTCGTCGAGTCGGAGCTCGGCCGTCTCCTCATGCGGGTTCCCGACCTCGACGAGCGGGCGCGCGACGAGGTGGCCATGACCGTGCAGCGGGTCGTCGACAAGCTGCTCCACGAGCCGACCGTGCGTGTCAAACGGCTCGCGACCTGCCCGGGGGGCGATCATTATGCCGAAGCGCTGCGTGAACTGTTCGACCTGGATCCGACGATGCCCGAGGCCGTGAGGGAGGTGGAGCTGTGACACCGCTGCCGTCCACCCTTCGGCTGGGCACCCGCCGCAGCCTGATGGCGACCACGCAGTCCCAGATGGTCGCCGACGCCTACGCCGAGCGCACCGGCCGCTCGATCGAGCTGGTCGGCATCACGACGTTCGGCGACGTGACCAGGGCGCACCTCGCGCAACTCGGCGGCACGGGCGTGTTCGTCAGCGCGCTGCGTGACAAGTTGTCCGACGACGAGGTCGACTTCGCCGTGCACTCGCTGAAGGACCTGCCCACCACGCAGGACCCGCGCTTCACGCTGGCCGCGCTGCCGGCCCGCCACGACCACCGCGACGCGCTGGTCGGGCCGCGCAAGTTCGCCGACCTCGCCCCGGGAGCCAGGGTCGGCACCGGTTCCCCGCGCCGGGTCGCCATGCTGAGCGCGCTGCGGCCCGACCTCGAATACGTCCCGATCCGCGGCAACGCGGACACGCGCATCGGCAAGGTCACCTCCGGCGAGCTCGACGCCGTCGTCCTCGCCTCGGCCGGGCTGCACAGGCTCGGCCGCGACGCGGAGATCGCCCAGATCTTCGAGGTCGAGGAGCTGCTGCCCGCACCCGGGCAGGGCGCGCTGGCGGTGGAGTGCCGCGCCGACCGCGCCGACCTGGTCGAATTCCTCGGCGTGCTCGACGACCCGCGCACCCGCTCCGCGGTGACCGCCGAGCGCGCGGTGCTGAACGCTCTCGACGCCGGGTGCTCCGCACCGGTGGGTGCGTTCGCCGCCGATGACGGGCACACTCTGAACCTGACCGCAGTGGTCGTCTCGATCGACGGCCGCGAGGCGGTCCGCAAGTCCGCCGCCGGCTCTCCTTCGGAGGCTGCTAACCTGGGCCGTCTCCTGGCGGCCGAGATGATCTCCGAAGGGGCCGACAGATTGATGGGGGAGCAGTCCCATTGAGCTCCGATAGTCCAACCTCCGGTCTCGTCGCTTTCGTGGGCGCGGGACCCGGTGATCCCAAGCTGCTCACGCTGCGCGCCGCCGAGCTGCTCGGCAAGGCCGGTGTGGTGGTGCTCGACACGGAAACGCACGGGCCGCTGCTGCGGCACTGCCGCGAAGGCGTCGAGGTCGTCGAGGGCGACCTCCAGTCCGCCGTCAAACGCGCCGCGCGGGGGGAGGTCGTGGTCCGCCTCTGCGAGGGCGACCCGACGCTGTTCTCCTCGATCACCGAGGAGGTCGCGGCCTGCGCCGCGGCGGGGGTGGACTTCGAGATCGTGCCCGGCGTGCCGCCCGCGACCGCCGTGCTCGACTACGCGGGCATCCCCGCGGCCGCCGAGGTGCCGGAGTTCCGGGTGGTCGACGCGGCACAGGAGCAGGACTGGGCCGTCCACGCCGCCTGCCGCGGCACCCTGGTGATCTACCACGGCATCGGCGACGCCGTGGCCATCGGCAAGGCGCTGATCGCCGGCGGCAAGCCCGACACCACGCCCGTCGCGGTCACCAGCGGCGGCACCACCACCGAGCAGTACACCGTGGTGTCCTCGCTCGGCCGGCTCCAGGCCGACCTCAAGCACGCAGGCTTCACCGAGCCGGCCCTCATCGTGGTGGGCGACGCCGTGGAGTCGCGCGACAAGCTGTCGTGGTTCGAGACCAAGCCGCTGTTCGGGTGGCGGGTGCTGGTTCCGCGTACGAAGGAGCAGTCCCGCAGCCTGTCGGAGCAGCTCGTCTCCTACGGCGCGGTGCCCGAGGAGGTGCCGACCATCTCGGTCGAGCCGCCGCGCACCCCGCAGCAGATGGACCGCGCCATCAAGGGCCTGGTCACCGGCCGCTACGAATGGGTGGCCTTCACCAGCGCCAACGCGGTCAAGGCCGTGCGCGAGAAGTTCGAGGAATACGGCCTCGACGCGCGCGCGTTCGCCGGGCTCAAGGTGGCCGCGGTGGGTGACGCGACCGCGCGCGCCCTGGTCGAGTTCGGGGTCAGGCCCGACCTGCTGCCGTCGGGCGAGCAGTCGTCCGAGGGGCTGGTGGCCGAGTGGCCGCCCTACGACTCGATGCTCGACCCGATCAACCGCGTGCTGCTGCCGCGCGCCGACATCTCCACCGACACGCTCGTGGCCGGGCTCACCGAGCTGGGCTGGGAGTGCGACGACGTCACCGCCTACCGCACGGTGCGGGCCGCGCCGCCGCCCGCGCCCATCAGGGAGGCCATCAAGGGCGGCGGCTTCGACGCCGTGCTCTTCACGTCGTCGTCCACCGTGCGCAACCTCGTCGGCATCGCGGGCAAGCCGCACAACGTCACCGTGATCGCGGTCATCGGGCCGCAGACGGCCAAGACGGCCGAGGAGTTCGGGCTCCGCGTCGACGTCATGGCCGGCAAGGCGTCCGTGTCGGCTCTGGCCACGGCGCTGGCCGAGTTCGGAGCCAAGCAGCGCCAGGCGGCCGTGGCCGCGGGCGACACCCCGCGCAGGCCCTCGCAGAACCGCCGGGGCGCCAGGAGGAGAGGCAGATGAGCGCACGATTCCCCGTCGCACGTCCCCGCCGGCTGCGCAGCGGCCCCGCCCTGCGGCGCATGGTGGCCGGCACGCGGCTGCACCCCGCCGACCTGATCCTGCCCGCGTTCGTCAAGGAGGGCCTGAGCGAGCCGCAGCCCGTGGCCTCGATGCCGGGCGTGATGCAGCACACCCGCGACTCGCTGCGCAAGGCCGCCCACGAGGCCGCGCAGGCCGGGGTGGGCGGGCTGATCCTGTTCGGCATCCCGGCCGTCAAGGACGCGCGCGGTTCGGCCGCCGACGACCCCGACGGCATCCTGCAGGTCGCGCTGCGCGACGTGACCGCCGAGGTCGGCGACTCCGTCGTGGTGATGGCCGACACGTGCCTCGACGAGTTCACCGACCACGGGCACTGCGGCATCCTGACTTCCTCGGGTGACGTGGACAACGACGCCACGCTGGAGCGCTACGCCTCGATCGCGGTCGCCCAGGCGGCGGCCGGATCGCAGATGGTGGCCCCGAGCGGGATGATGGACGGTCAGGTGGGGGCGATCCGGGCGGCGCTCGACGGCGCCGGCCACGGCAACGTCCCGATCCTGGCCTACACCGCCAAATACGCCTCCGCCTTCTTCGGGCCGTTCCGCGACGCCGCCGAGTGCGCGCCGCAGTTCGGTGACCGCAGCACCCACCAGCAGGACCCTGCGGGCCCGCTTGAGGAGGCGCTGCGCGAGCTCCGCCTCGACCTCGCCGAGGGCGCCGACGCGGTCATGGTGAAGCCGGCGATGGCCTACCTCGACGTCATCGCCCGCTTCCGCGACGAGGCCGACGTGCCCGTGGCCGCCTACCAGGTGAGCGGCGAATACGCCATGATCGAGGCCGCCGCCGCCAACGGCTGGGTCGACCGCGACCGGACGATCATGGAGTCGCTGGTCGCGATCAGGCGTGCGGGGGCCGACCTCATCCTCACCTACTGGGCCACCGAGGTGGCGCGGCGTCTTTAACCGAGGGGTTCCCGTCAACCCTTGAGGCGCGTGCGTTAGAGTGCGAGCAGACGAGAAAGCTGTTGCACGGCAGTCGCCACGGCCTCGACCAGGCGCGCTGATGAGCAGGTTCTCGTCAGGCAACCAAGTGCCGGTGTGTCCCGCGTGTGCGTACGGCCCGGAGCCGGGACCTCCTCAGGCGCTGGATTCGACGGGAGACACCATGGTGGGGGTACCACTGGCTCGGCGTACCAGAAAACGGTCGCGTCCGACTCGCATCGAGCTCGTGCTCGACTACGCCGCGATGGGCTGGCCCGCGGTCCCGGGGGCCTTCCCGCTGCGCCAGGGGCCGCGCGCGTGCTCGTGTGACCGCCTCGGCTGTCCCGACCCCGGCGCCCATCCGCTCTCGCCTGCCTGGCACCTGCAGGCCACGACCGATCCGGCGCAGCTCACGCGCTGGTGGCAGGCCGAGCCGGAAGCCAACGTGATCCTGCCCACCGGTCGCGTGTTCGACGTCTTCGACGTGCCGCTCGCGATCGGGCTCTCCGCCCTCACCCGCATCGACAACGCCGGCGCGCACTCAGGCCCGGTCGCCGCGAAAGGCGACCGGGTCTTGTTCTACGTGGCCACGCGGGGCAACCCCGAGGACGAGGACGAATGGTGGTCGTGCCACCTCGACTGCGACCCGGCCACGATCGAGGACACGCCTGGGCTGCGCTGGCACTGCCGTGACAGCTACGTCGTCGCGCCGCCGTCCACGCTTCCCACCGGGCAGCCGGTCTCCTGGCTGCGGTCTCCCGACGGCCTGCCCCTGCCCGACCCGCTGCGCATCCTGGAGTGGCTGGCCGACTGAGGCACACCGCGCCGGCCGTGTGGTGATCCCGCCGGCCCGGGGTCGTCCCGCGACGAGGGGCGCGCGGGCCCGCGGATAACCTGGGTCGGTGAGCCGTACACAGAACTCCGAGGACCTGTTCGCCCGCGCCCGCCGGCTCGTGCCAGGGGGCGTCAACTCTCCGGTGCGCGCGTTCGGCGCGGTCGGCGGCACGCCCCGCTTCATGGCCTCGGCGCAGGGCCCCTACATCACCGACGTCGACGGCAACCGCTACGTCGACCTGGTCTGTTCGTGGGGCCCGATGATCCTCGGCCACCGTCATCCCGCCGTCGTCGAGGCCGTGTCCGAGGCGGCCGCCCGCGGCTTCTCCTACGGCACCGCCACGCCCGGCGAGGTCGAGCTGGCCGAGGAGATCGCCCGCAGGGTGGCGCCCGTCGAGAAGGTGCGCCTGGTCAGCTCCGGCACCGAGGCGACGATGAGCGCCGTACGGCTGGCGCGCGGTTTCACCGGGCGGTCCAAGGTGATCAAGTTCGCCGGCTGCTACCACGGGCACGTCGACGCGCTGCTGGCCGCGGCGGGGTCGGGGGTGGCGACGTTCGGGCTGCCGGACACGCCGGGCGTGACGGGGGCGGCGGCGGCCGACACGATCGTGGTGCCGTACAACTCGGTCGAGGCCGTCGAGCAGGCGTTCGCCGCCGGCGACGTCGCCTGCGTGATCACCGAGGCGTGCCCGGCGAACATGGGGGTGGTCCCGCCGCGCGACGGCTTCAACGCGCGGCTGCGCGAGCTGTGCACGGCCCACGGCGCGCTGCTCGTCGTCGACGAGGTGCTGACGGGCTTCAGGGTGTCGCGCTCCGGCTGGTACGGCCTCGACCCGGTCGACGCCGACCTGATGTCGTTCGGCAAGGTCATGGGCGGCGGGCTGCCGGCGGCGGCGTTCGGCGGCCGGGCCGACGTCATGGGCCACCTGGCGCCCGAGGGTCCCGTCTACCAGGCGGGCACGCTGTCCGGCAATCCGCTGGCCTGCGCGGCCGGGCTGGCCACGCTCAGGGCGCTCGACGACGACGTCTACGCGCGTGTGGACGCGGCGGCGTCGCAGGTGGGCGACGCGGCCTCTGAGGCGCTCGCGGCGGCGGGGGTGCCGCACCGGCTGCAGCGGGCGGGCAACCTGTTCTCCGTCTTCTTCACGGAGGCGGAGGTCACGAGCTTCGCCGAGGCCAGGACCCAGGACACCGCCGCGTTCACGGCGTTCTTCCACGCGATGCTGGAGCAGGGCGTCTATCTGCCGCCGTCGGCGTACGAAGCGTGGTTCCTGTCCGCCTCGCACGACGACGAGGCGCTCGGCCGGGTCGCCGACGCGCTGCCCAAGGCGGCGAAGGCGGCCGCGGCCGCCGCTTCCTAGGCGGGCCGCCGGGTCAGGGTCTGGGGGATGTCCCGGGGGCTGCGGGGCCTGCTGCCGGCGTAGAGCACGCCGGCGATGATGAGCGCCGCCGCCAGCAGCGTGGGCCACGACAGCGGCTCGCCCGCCACCAGCGCCGCCGACGACAGGCCGAACACGGGCACGAGCAGCGCGTACGGCCCCACGGTCGAGGCGTTGTAGCGGCGCAGCAGCCATCCCCAGGCGCCGAAGCCGCCCAGCGTCGACAGGAACGCCACGTACGCGAGGGACAACCACCCTTCGAGCGGCGCGTCCAGCGACGGAGCCCCCTCCAGCACCAGGGACATGAGCAGGAGCGGGGGCGCCGACAGGGCGCTGACCCAGACCATGAAACGCAGCGAGTCGGGTGGCGCGGCCCGGCGCTGGACGATGATGCCGACGCTCCAGGCCGCCGCGGCGGCCACGCACAGCGCGAACGCGCCGATCGGACCCGACACGCCGAAGTCGACGGCGACCAGGGTCAGGCCGCAGAAGGCGACGGCCAGCCCCGCGACGCGGCGCGCGGTGAGCCGCTCACCGAGCAGTACGGCGGCGAACAGCACGGTGAACAGCGCCTGTGTCTGCAGGACGAGAGAGCTCAGCCCGGCCGGCATGCCGGCTCGCATGCCCACGAGCAGCAGGCCGAACTGGCCCACGCCGATCGCCCCCGCCACCCCGGCGACCCAGCGC